>PMOA01000153.1 GCA_003161635.1 Limisphaerales bacterium | reverse complement strand
GCGTTGAATTGACTTCCCATGTGGGCCGATGAATGGCACATGCTACCGATATGAGTGCCAAATCCAAATGCCTTAATCCCAACTGCCAGAACGCAGCCGTTACTCGCGGCCTGTGCTCCGCCTGCTACGTCCGCGCAAACGAAGTGGTCAGAGCGGGGTTGACGACTTGGGAGAAGTTGGAGGCAGCCAAAAAGATTCTACCTTCGCAGCGGCAAAAGGCATCCACCAAAAAGTGGTTGCTGGGGCGTGCCAGTTAAACCCTTTCCCACCCAGCCTCCCTACACACGCGGGCGCACGCGCGACCCTGCGCGGCAAGCGGTCGCCCTCGATCCATCTGGGGCATCTTCGACCGCCTTGGCCTGAAGCCCAATCCCCGCTGGCATTTATCGTCTGGCGGACGTTATTCGGTTGGCATTTGTTATGGTCGGTCGTCCGTTCGGGCATGATTCCCTCGTTCTTGTGCTCACCTAATTATTTTCAATTGCTTTAGGTGGTTATCATGGGGCGGGTTTTGCAATCGTTTCTATGGCGTCGATTTAACCCGGCGTCCATCAACATCGTAACCAATCCATCTCGTTGACCGCCTTGATGTTATCTCTGGTTGGGATAATTCAAAACAATTTTGTTTTTGTGCCAATTTGTCCGATTGCCGATTTGGCCGATGCAAGCGAGGTTTTTCCCGCCCAACCTGCTTCCTAGATGTCCCTATTTTCGCTGTTTTTTTTGATGGTACTGATATCTGTAGATGCAAATCTTTGGTGCAGGAAATGGGCGGTCGCACCGTGACAAGAAATGAAGACTGGGCTTTCGCGGTTGGAGCCAACGGCCACGGCCCCTTCAGTTTTCGTGCGACATTGGCGATCTTCTGCCAAAAAGCCGCAGGATGCATCATCAGGCCTGTTAAGCCTCAAAACGCCGCTCAAGGCAACGTCCTGCGAGAATCGGGCATCGTCGTGGGGCAGCACACGAAGCCTCCTGCTGAGAAAGCGCAGTAGGCTACCACCCTCTGGCTGAAGTGGCCCGATGTGACGCCTGCTTGACCTGACCGGCGATACCGGCTTAACTCCGGGAATTATGACGAATCTATCTGCCGGTCAGTTGCGCCGGGCGGCTGACATCAAAGACAAAATCGAATCACTGCAAACGGAACTTTCCCGGCTGTTGGGCAGCCCCGATGGCGCTGCCGCCCCAAGTAAGCGCCGAAAGATGAGCGCAGCGGCCCGTGGGAAGATTGCCGCCGCACAAAAGGCGCGGTTGGCGAAGCAGCGTGGCACCAAAGCACCGGAGGCCGCCGCCAAGCCGAGGCGAAAGATGAGTGCCGCTGGGCGCAAGCACCTTGCTCAACTGGCCAGAGCGCGGTGGGCGAAAGCCAAAGCCGCAGGGAAGAAGACGCTGTAGCGTCCGCGATGTTGGCTGTCGTGATGGCCAATATCCCATTCTTTGGAAGGTTACTTAACTGTTAGGAGGCATTTGTAGCTTGAAAAGTTTACCGTTCATTCTGACCTGTCTTTTCTTGTTCGGTTGCGCTTCACGCCAGTTGACGGCTGTTGATGACCACGATGACATTGCAGAAGCTGTGTTCCGTCACATGTGTCAGCCGGAGCCAGTCGAGAAGGATGTCAGCCACAGCGTCCATCGGGAACACGAGGTATATTTTTTATCTTTTGGCGATTCCACTGACCCCAATCCCGAATTCATGCGCCGGTTTTCTGATTTTAAGATACCAGTTAAGCCTATATCTGCTGGTGTGTGGCGCGGGATGCTCATCTACGACAAGGTGAGTGGCGAAGGTGGAGCGGCATTCTGCGTGGAGAAAATTACGATGCTTAAGGCCAATGGATAATTTCTATGCTTCTTGTAACAGGGTTTTCTCCCTACCGAATCGTCCGTAACACAAAGCCAGTGTCGGCAGCACTAGCAGATTGAGCAGCGTTGAAGTGATCAATCCGCCCAAAATAACAATCGCCATTGGTCCTTCGATTTCGCGACCTGCCTCGCCGCTATCGAGCGCAAGCGGGAACAGCCCTAATCCGGTCACGAGCGCGGTCATCAAAATCGGCACGAGGCGTTCGGTCGAGCCGCGCAGAGCCGTTTCGAGTCCCCAAGCCATGCCTTCCTCATTCACCAGATGCTCAAAGTGCGAAATCATCATGATCGAGTTTCGCATCGTGATGCCGAATAACGTCACAAAACCGACGAGTGTGCCAAGCGAAAGCGAAGCGCGTCCGTCTTCACTGAAAAATCCGACCAAGAAAATCGCCAGCACGCCGCCAACCAGCGCGAATGGCAGGTTCGCCAGCACCAGCAGTAAGTGGCTGGCCTTGCGAAAAATCATCGCCAGCAGCAAAATAATTCCCGCCGCCGCCAGGAGTGAATGCAGCAATAATTCAGTTTGTGCCCGTGCCTGTTGTTCCGCTGCGCCGCTAAAAACCGCATAAACCCCGGTTGGAAATTTCACATGCGCCGCAATTTGTTTTTCCGCATCAGCAACAAATGACGCGACATCGCGTCCAGCGGGATTGCAAGTGATGGTCTGCCGCCGCCGTGCGCCATCGTGCAAAATCGAATAACGTCCGGTCGTCAGAAACACATTCGCCAGTCTGCCCAACGGCATTTGCCTTCCCTGCGAATTGCCCACGAGCAACGCACCGATGGTTTCGGGTCGGCGACGCGCGGACGGTTCCAGAATCACCGCGACGTTGAAAACTTTGTCGTCCTCGTAAGTTTGCGCAACGATGTCGCCCTGATACGCGGTGCGGACGGCTTCGAGCACTTCCACCGGGCGAAAACCGAATTGCGTCAGCCGGTCGGGAAGCAGTTGAATCATCACACGCGGTGCGCCTGGCGGCGCGGACACCCGCACATCCGCCGCGCCGGGAATTTTGTTGAGCGTTTGCGCGACTTCATTTGCTTTTTGGTCGAGCACGTCGAGGTCATCGCCAAAAATGTTCACGACGACCTGCGCCGTTTCGCCGGCGATGGTTTCACCGATGCGGTCGCCGAGAAAGGTCTGCACTTCGGTTTGAATACCGGGAAATTTCGCCAGCGTCGCGCGGATTTCGTTCTGCACTTTTTCCTGATCCTCGCCGCCCGTCGGCTTCAGCTCAACGTGCATTTCGGCATGATGGGGGCCAAACGTGTCTTCGCCCAATTCCGCGCGGCCAATTTGTTCCGAGACATATTGGATGTGTGGATTGTTCATCAACTCCGCCGAAATCTGCGTGCCGACCCGTTTCATTTCCTCAAATGATGTGCCCGGCGGCATGATCAGTTGCACCACAAAATGGCCTTCGCGGAAATCCGGCAGAAATTCGCCACCCAAAAACGGCAGCGTCGCCAGCGCGGCGAAAAATAAAATTAAAACCACGGTGATGATGGTTTTTGGCACGCGGCTGAATTTTTCCAAAGCGCTGCGGTGAATATTTTTCAGCCGTTGCAAGTAATCCGGCGGTTCGTGCGGTTTGACGCGAGAGAGCAATGCGAAGCACAGCGCGGGCGTAACCGTCAAGGCAACAACCAGCGACGCAAGGTTTGCGAGAATGAATGCCACGCCGAGCGGCATGAAAAAACGGCCCTGCAACCCGGTCATCGTCAGCACCGGCAAAAACACGAGCGCGACAATGAATGTCGCATAGACGACCGCGCTCCGCACTTCCAGTGCGGCTTCAAGCACGACTTGATACAGCGGGCGCGGTGAAGCCAGCGTTAGATTTTCCCGCAGGCGGCGCAAAATGTTTTCCACAGTGATGATGGCGTCATCCACGACCACGCCGAGAACGGCGGCCAGACCGCCAAGCGTCATCGTGTTGAGCGTCACGCCAAACCGGTCGAGCACGATGATGGCCGCGAGCAATGAGAGCGGAATGGCCAAGAACGAAATCAATGCCGTCCGCAAATCGAGCAGGAACAAAAACAGCACGATTGCCACGAACGCCGCGCCGAGCAGCAGCGACCATTTCATGTTATGAAGGGCAAGTTCGATGAAATTCGCCGGACGATGCAGTTGCGGCACATATTGAATGCCTTCGGATTGAAACACCGGTTTCATTTCGTCCAACGCGCGCTCGACCGCACGGGTGACTTCCATGGTGTTCGCACCGTATTGGCTGGAAGTCGTCATCGCAATGCCCGGCTTGCCATTGATGAGCGCCTCACTAAATTGTGGTTCAGCGCCTTCAATGACGTTTGCCACGTCCTTCAACTGGATACTGTTGCCATCACGTTGCGTCACGACGACATTGCCGAGTTGTTCCGCCGTGACCGACTGGCCTTCGGTCTGGATCACAAGCCGTTGCGCCTTCGCGTCAATAAACCCCGCGCCGCGAACGCCCGTGGCCGCAGACGCCGCGCCCGAAACATCCTGAACAGAAATTCCAAATGCCAGCAGCCGGTCCGGCTTGATTTGAATTTGCAATTGCCGCACTTCGCCGCCGAAAGTTTTCACCGCCACCACGCCCGGCACTGACAGCAATCGTGGACGCACCGTCCAATCAGCAAAAGTCCGCAATTTCATCGGTGATAATATTTCCGAAGTGAGACCGAACTTGAGAAAGTCTCCCGTGGACGACGTGAGCGGCGACATTTTTGGCGATTGGACACCGGCAGGCAATTCACCGGCCAATTGCGCGAGCCGTTCCGTCATCATCTGCCGCGCGATGTGAATGTCCGTGCCTTCCTTGAAAACGGCGGTGACGACCGACAATCCCTGAATGGATTCCGAACGGATCGAATCCAGGTTGCCCGCGCCATTCAATGCGCTTTCGACCGGACGCGTGACGAGCGATTCAACTTGTTCCGGCGCGAGGCCCGGTGCTTCGGTTTGCACCCCGACCTGCGGCTGGGCGAATTCGGGAAACACGTCGAGCTTCGCGCGCGACGTGACGAACAGGCCGTAGCAAATGAAGCCGACCGCCAGCGTGATGACCACGCCGTGCGAACGCAAAGAAAATTCAACGAGTCGCCGGAGCATATTTAATCGCTTGCGCCTGTGGCAGTGCTGCCGTTGTTCAATTCAGCGGAAAGAATTGTCTGCGTGCCGTCGACAACAATGTGGTTCGTCAAATTTGCGGAAATAAACCACCCGTTTTCCGTCGAACGGTCGAGCGGAATTTCGCGCCGCGAAAACTCATTCGCGCCGGTTTGGACATAAATCCAGTTTTTCCCTTCGTAACGCAGAATTGCATCCGAAGGAACAATCACACCGCTCAACGGCTCGCCAGAAATTTTTAGAAAGCCCGTGACCGTCGAACCCAATGTCAGCGGCTGGTCTTTGACCAGAAAGAAAAAACTCTGGCTTTGTGTTTGAGGATTCACTCCGGCCGTCGCGCCGAAAAATTCCCCATTCACGGATTTGGTTTCATCGGTCAGCGCGACAATCCGCGCTGACGACGGTAGCGGTGAAAGAGTTTTTCCGGCAGGCAAATCAATCCGCACCAAAGCCGTTTTGCCATTGACGATTTCTGAAAGAATTTTTTCGCGGTCGCTGCCTTCGGCCAGCGCCTGTCCCCATTCCAAATTGAATTTCGCCAGTGTCGCTTCAAAAGCCGTTCTGTCGTGAGTTGACGCGGCTTTGGCGGCTTCGAGCACGCGCGCGGAAGCGTTGTTTTGCTCCGCCAAACTTTTCTGCCGCTCATATTCTTTCGTTGAAGCGTCCGCCACGGTTCGCGCAGATTCCAAATCCGCGACGGCTGCCATGAGCGTGGCGGGATCAATCACGCGACCATAGCCTTTTGCTTCCGGCTGCCACTGCGCTGAAACCGGAGCTTCCGATTTCAACGCGATGCGCTGCTGTGTTTCCGCATCGAGCGTCACAATCGTCTCGCCGTCCGCACCGCGTTTCACTTGTGATTCACCAGTTGCTGAAGGGTCGCTGGCGGCGTCCGTGCCGGGTTTCGACGGATGCCCGGCCAGATAAAAAACCAGCAATCCACCAGCGGTAAAAGCAACGATTGCCGTCAAAATATATTTTATTTGCGAGTTCATTTTTGAAGTTCCTTTCCATTCGGATTTCCGGTCAAAGTTTTTTCAACTATGGTGGAAATCGAATCCACGGGTATTTGCAACGCTTCTTCCAACGCGCCGAGCGTAGTTTGCAATTTCGTCTCGCTGTCCAATTGCGCGAGCGATGCGCTGTCGAATTCTAATTCCGCGCTCTCCGAGTCCAGTTCGTCCGCTGCACCGGCTTTCAATTGCGCTTTGGCGGATTTTTGTTGTTGCTGCTCCGCCGCAAACAGCGAACCGGCGGTTTTCAATTGCTCGCGCGCCACGCGAAAACCCGCAACCGCACGGTCAATCTCGCCGATGACTTGCCATTGCAACTCAATGAATTTTTCAGCGGCCAATTTTCTCCGCGCCTCGGCCTCGGCAATCGGCCCTTGGTTTTGGTTGAGGATTGGCAATTCAATCGTGAGGCCGAGCAACCATTTGTTGTCGCCTTGATCAAACTGATAACCGGGATTCAAATGCACGTCGGGATATTGTTTGGCGACCTCCAAACGTAAATCGTCCTCCGCTGCCGCGTAATCGGACAGCGCGCCCAGAATGTCCGCACGCGAGTGCAATGCCACGCGGTGCGCTTCGGCGGAAGTCAAATCGTCGGACGCTTGCCGCGAAAAATCGAAATCTAATTCCATGCCGTCGAGCACTTCAATGGTCACGCCAATCGTGTGTGCCAGTTGTGAACGCGCCTCGGCCTGTTTCGATTGCGCGTCGGAGAAATCAAGCAGCGTTTTGTTCAGCGCGATTTGTGCGGTGGTGAGTTCAGGCCGTGAAATTTGACCCACATCGAAACGCTGTTGCAGCAGCTTCATGATTTGTTGTTGCGCGGTGAATTGATTTTGCCACAACGAGACGCGCCGTTCGGCGATTTTGAAATCAAGCAGGTTCGCGCGAACGTCGCTGCGAACTTTCCAGGCAGTCGCGATGATGTTGAGCCGGGCCGATTCAGAAAGTTGGTTCGCCTCGGCGATTCGTTTGCCCCGCTTGCCCGCCGTTTCCAACTGCAAGTCAAAATCAACTGCGGGAAACCAAGGGTTGACTCCCATCGCGGCACTGGTGTCGTAGCCGGGAACGAGGCTTACCGTCGGATTTGGGCGTCCACCCGCCGTTTTCACGCCCGCTTGCGCCACCCGCCATTGCGCGCGGGCGACATTGAGGCTCGGTTGAAAATAAAATGCTGTGAGCGTAAGCGTCTGCAAATCCCATGATTTGAGCGGCCAGTTTTGCAATTCGTAGCCGAGATTTTCTTCGAGGAATTTTTTGAGTCCCGCGTCATCGAGCCGTCGCGCTTGAAGTAGCGATGCTGTTTTTCCCGGCGAAAGCGGCTGCGGCTGAAAATGCGCGCAGCCCGAAACCAATCCAATGCAAATCAAGGGCAACCACCGTCGCGTATTTTTTGTGGCCAATTCAACAGACATTTTGGCCGTGAGAGTAACCACCCATGCCTTACGGCACACTGTCACTAACCTTACATTTTTGTCAGCTTTGGGTTGAAACCGCAGGAAAGATGAGCGTGAAACTCGTGCCTTCGTTGACCTCGCTCTGGACTTCCACGGAGCCACCGTGCAGTGCCATGATGGATTTGACGATGGCCAGGCCGAGACCAGCACCGTTGGGATGTTGTGAATGCGCCGCGTCCACGCGATAGAGCCGGTCAAAGATACGCGGGAGATGTTCTGGAGAAATTCCACAGCCCGTATCGCTGACCAAAACTTCCAGCCCATCATCATGGCGTTGACCAACCCGAATGAGCACATGGCCGGTGCGTGGCGTGTAATTCAAGGCATTGGAGAGCAGGTTGCTTATCGCCTGTCGAAATAACACTGGTTCGGCGTTAATTGTGCCTTCACCTTCACAGCGAACTTCCACACCCCGATCTTCGGCCAGTGCCTCGTAAAATTCGCGCACCACCTCGATGGACTGGCGGGCATTCAAATTTGTGCGCACGACGTTAGTTGCCGCGCAATCCGCGCGCGCGAGAAACAACAGGTTGTCAATCAAGCGACTCAGACGCGCGTATTCTTCCAAGCCCGACTCCAGCGTCCGGCGGTATTCTTCCGGTGTGCGGGGTTGCGAAAGCGCCACGCCCGCTTCACCACGCAGGTTATTGATGGGTGTGCGCAGTTCGTGAGCAAGGTCGGCTGAAAATTGCGACAATCGTTTGAAGGAATCTTCCAACCGGTCAAGCATTCCGTCAAAACTTTTGGCCAAAGCGGCCAATTCCTTGGGCCAGTTATTCGAGGTAATCCGCTCGTGCAACTGGCTCGCAGTAATGTTCTCCGTCGCCCTAGTGATGTCCATTAGAGGCTGTAGTCCCTTTCGCGTGAGAAAAGCACCTACGCCCCATGAAAACAACGATCCCAGCACCACCATTGCCAGCAATTTTCGCCGGTAGCCGGTGATTAACTCCTCCTCTTCGGAAACATCGAGAGCAACCTGAATCGTGCTTGCGCGGGTTTTTTCCTGATTCGGTTGTGCTTTTGCCGACATCAATAAACACACTTGGCCTGTGGCGGTTTTCCAAATTGTTCCCCGCTGTGGAATTTCAGTCGCCCCTCCGGCAGCAGGAAAGCTGGCAACCGGCAAAAGTTTAGTCATTCCCGGCGTCTCCAACAAAATGTGTTCCCCGTCATCCATGAAGCGTATGTAATACTTGATAAGGCTCGTGGCAGCTTCAGATTGAACTTCATTGACCAATAGCGGCTTATCGTTCGGGCGTTCCTGCAATAATCTGCGGCAGTTTTGAATCTGGTTGGCGAGAAAATCGCTGTCTTCCCGTTTAAGATTTTTGACCTGCGACCAATACAAACAGGTTGCCGCTAGGACAAACAACACAGATGTTGTGACGACATAGAGCAACGTCAACTGGCGTGAGATTGACCAGCGGTGATAAGGTGGCGAGCGCGAGGCGCTCCCTTCATTCTGAACGTTCTTCGAGAACATAGCCCACTCCACGGACGGTATGGATCAGTTTCTTTTGGAAAGGATCATCCACCTTCGAGCGCAAACGGCGGATGGCCACTTCCAAAACGTTGAAATCACTGTCAAAATTCACGTCCCAAACCTGCTCCGCAATGATGGTTCGGGACAACGGTTCGCTTTGCCGCCGCGCCAGAAATTCCAGCAGCGCGAACTCTTTGGCCGTGAGTTCCAACCGGCTTCCGGCACGGGTTGCTTTGCGGCGCACCGTATCGAGTTGCAAGTCGGCGACCTGCAAGACTTCGGCCTGCCGTGCGGGACCACGTCGCAAAATCGTTCGCACGTGGGCCAGCAATTCAGCAAAGTCAAACGGCTTTATCAGATAATCGTCTGCGCCGAGTTCCAAACCCTTGACCTTGTCGTAAACCGTGTCACGGGCAGTGAGAAAAAGCACGGGCGTTTGTCTGCCGGCCTTCCGCAACGCAGCGAGGACTGACCAGCCATCGCGCTTTGGCAGCATCACATCAAGGATAATGAGGTCGTTTCCCACCGAGAGCGCCTGATGTAGTCCATCTTCGCCGTTGGCGCAGACCTCAACGGTGAATCCATTCTCCGAAAGCCCTTGCCGGAGATAGGCCGATGTCTTCAATTCATCTTCGATGACAAGCACACGCATTTGACCCGAAGATTATCAGAAGCGTGAAAATTTGGCAAAATCAAACACGGCAATCACGGGATTTCCGCGCACGGCCCAATTCAAGCAAATCGTTGACTCAAGCAGGACTTACTTTTCGTTTTAAGTAACTTCCCTGACATCGAGCGGCCTTGCCCCCAATTTGATGGACTACCGAAGTGTAAGCGTATTTACGTTGCTCTTGGGATTGCTCCAGTCAATTTTCTTTCGCGGGTCGAGGCCATCCAGATATTTGTCCATGACCGTGTAGCCGTCGCCTTGCAAATCTTTTTGCGCAAGTGTGGAATCGTTCACGTCGAGGCGATATTTTTTCTTCCAAGATAACGGGATGCTATCGGCGCATAAATCTTTGACCGGCTCGCCCCTGTATTCGGGATAACCGCCAACCTGCGAGATGTCCGTGATGATGCCGTTGCCCGCCGTGCCGATATTGTTCTTGGCCAGACCTTTCATCGGCGTCGGCGTGAATTCCTTACCTTCGCTCCAAACCTTTCCAGTCCTAGTTTCGGTAGTGGCGCGTTCGTCCACCGAATCGCGGCGCGGCAAGGTTGCGCCGGCGTTTTCCAAAACAGACTTGAAAGCATCTTGCGCACTTTCAATTTTCATCGGGGCCATCGAGAACGGCTTGTCCACGCGGACTTGCGCGATTATTTCTTTGAGTTGATCCGCGTCGTTCATCGCGCCTTTGGCAATTTCGCCGCTGGCATTAGGATCAGGTGCTTTGTTGAATTGCACGCCGCCGTCCCAAT
This sequence comes from Limisphaerales bacterium, assembly GCA_003161635.1. Classification (GTDB taxonomy): domain Bacteria; phylum Verrucomicrobiota; class Verrucomicrobiia; order Limisphaerales; family UBA11358; genus UBA11358. Next base: position 4,855 of record PMOA01000153.1, on the reverse strand, counting down.
TGTCCGCCGTTACCTTGCCGATATATGATCAAGGATGATATTGCCAACCGGATTGCCGTAATGCACGCCGTGCCGGTTGAAAATATCCAGATTGCCACGGCGGAAACGCATATAGCGAATCACGACGTCATGGGCGTTGTCCACCAAACCGTTGTCGGCGATGCAAACGCCGTCGCCGGGCGCAGTGTGGCCGTCAATCGTGATGTAGGGCGCTTCGATGAAAATCGGCATCTTGAGATGAATGATGCCCGCGACATTGAAAACAACTATGCGCGGCCCGGCGGCTTCGCACGCTTCGCGTAAAGTGCCCGGCCCCCTGTCGTCGAGATTGGTGACGACAAAAACTTTTCCGCCGCGACCGCCGAAGGAAAATTTTCCACCACCTTCCGCGCCGGGAAACGCCGGCACTTTCACCTGCGGCAAATCCTCTGGCTTGGCCGCTCACGGGATGAATGGCTTGCCTTTTTTCTCCCATTCGACCAATTGCGGCGCGACGTCCGCGCGGCACGGTCGGCGTGGATATTCATTTTCAATACCACCCTCCGCGCAAGCCTGAGCCCGCTTCACCGAGACATCCCATGTTAAAGGTGTTCGTCTCCTTTACGCTGCCGTCCATGTTGTAGAGCGTGGCCGGGCCCTGAGCAAACTTGCTGAAGAAAGCCCGCTCGCCCTGATTCGTCTTCAGCTTCAGATTGGTTACCCAGGTGGAGACGACTTTCTTCTTTCCATTCGCCCAGAATTGCGTCCAGACGGCGGTATTATTCTTGTTGTCGTACGTCCACGTCCACAGCTTCACGCCCGAACGACTCCAGTAGGTTTGCGTTACGGGACGGCCGTTTGCATACGTAGACTCGGACTCCTTCTTGCTGTCCGGGTAGTCGGTCGTCTCGTTCCCATCCAGGAGATAACGCCCGCCCGGGGTAATCCGTGCGCTCCAGGTTACCCGAAGTTTTCCGCTGGGATATTTCTCGCTGTATTGCTGCACTTTCCCACCGATAGTTTCGGGTTGCAGGTCGCCGGCGGCACTCGACAGAATCCAAGCCTCGTTGAGTTCGTAATGCAGGCTCGGCTTGGTCAAGGTGGTCAAGATGTGGATTACGCCATTAGGGCCTTGTGCGGCGGTCACATATCCCGCTGTGCCGGCCTTCTTGTCGCTGGTGTGAGGGCGGGTGACGGGTAGTTGTTTGCTGGTCCAGGTTTGGCCTTCGTCCGACGAAAAGGCGACGGTCACGCCGGGTCCATCCTTTCCCTTTTGCTGCGAATCACTCACGTAGAACAGTCGGCCGCTGGCCAATCGGAGCAAGTCCGGTCGCTGGTTCCCTCCGAGCGGTGAGAACGGCGTTGGTTCCTTGGCCGACCAGGAAGCTCCCCAGTCGCTCGAATAACACTTGGGTTGCTTGCCATCAATATTCACTTGCTTGCCGCCGATGTTGAGCAGCCGGCCATCCTTCAAGGGCACAATGGTCGGGTGGCGGCCTGCGGTGGTACGGCCGCCCGTGTCCACCCAATTCAGGCCATTGTCTATGCTCTTCCAAAGCAATCCGTCCGCGCCGCCGCCGTCCATGGCAAAGTACAAATCGTTTCCGGTTGGGGATGGGCCGCGGAACATGCTGTTGACAGGCTGGGCGCTCGATTTTCCTTGGATGGCCATGCTCTCGGGAATTTTGAAATCCCAAGTCGCCCCATTATCCGTGCTCCGTCCGACCTTGAAAACCACTTTGCCGTTAAGCGGGTCACGGCTGCCGCCAATCAGCCAGACGGTGTTTTTATCGCGCGTGTCCTTCCACAGCAGCGGACTCTCGTCATTGTAGCCTTTCGCCTTGTAGAGAATGGTCGGCATGTCCCATTGCTCGGAGCCGAACCGCAAGCGCGACCAAATAAATCTCACCTGCGGGCCGTACTCGCCCAAGCCGCTGAACCAGACGGCTACGACATCACCGTTGGGCATAATCGTGAATCCGGGCGAGTGGTTGTGTTCATAACAGGAGGCATCGACACCGGCCTTCGGCCCGTCGTGCGCTTCGTTTTCGTCCGGCGGGATCGTCAGGGCCGCGCGAACAGTAAAATACGGTGTGTTTGGATCCGGTCCCTGCAAGGCGGGGGCCGTGCTCTGCTTGACCGCCGCAAATGGAAACGGCAGCGGGTCAACCCAAGTGGGATGGGTTATCGGCTCCGTCACCAGCACCAGCCTGAATCCTATGGGCGCGAACCCGTATTTCGCGTTGCTGGCATTCACCGGCAGTGAGTAGCGGTTCGTGGGGTCAGCGCGAATCACTTTGAGAAAACCGGTCGCCGGCCCCGCCGGATCAATCCGATGATCATCGAAATAGGGGAAGTGCCAGTCGTTCATCCACTCGCGGGTGTTCAGTCCCGGAACCAGTTCCTTATCGAGCACATAATTCCACTCGGCTTCCGTTGGCAGGCGATAAGTGCGGCCCTCGCGTTTGCTCAGCCACTTGGCGAAAGCGTCCGCATTGAGCCAGCTCACATCGGCTGCTGACCCCGGAAGGCGAGATTGGTCATATGCGGCCTGGCTCACTTTTTCCGTCTGGATGTAAAACGGCTTCGTGATGTCAACCGGGTGTGCCGGATACTGGTCGGTCTCGGTGCCCTTCCCCCCATCCATGCCCATGGTAAAGCCGCCTGGCGCAATGCGCTTGAAGGTTAGGCCGAGGGAGTTCGTGAAGTCAATTGACAGCGCCGTCGCCGTTGCAGCATTCGTTTCGACGGTTGCGGCTAAACAACCGGCAAAGAAGAGTCCGAGGACGACAACGGTGGCCCGAAGGAGGAGACGATTTTGATTACGCATATTTTCGCTTGGATGTTTTCTCGTATGTTCGAATTTTGTTATTTGTTTTCGGATTTCAGGATTAAGACAGTAGGTGTTTCCCGCCATTTCAGGTTGCGGCTCAACCGGTCCCCCAAGGCAGGTTACTTGTGGGGACCGACGCCAAATCCCCAGCTTTGGTAATCCGCCTCCGCTCCAGCCAGCCCCACACCGTCATTTCGCGGCTGCTCGGGTCCGGGGCTGGGAAGAAAAGGCTTGCCACATAACCCGCCGCCAGCAAAACGATATGGGCCAGCACGCCGATCATGACCGGGTGCAGCTTGAAGTTGAACTTGCCCAGATCCCAGATCGGCTGTTTCCCGCTGGTCAGCGTGCCCCAAGTGGTGAAGAGGAGGCAGACGGCGATTCCAATATAGACGCCTTCCTTGTTGGCCCGTGTGCTGAGAAAAGCCAGCAAGAACAAACCGGCCAGGCCGCCGGCGACAATCGAAGAGACGATAAAGTAGAAAGACAGAACCCGCTCCGATTTCCAGGCAATGATGATGCCAATAAGAACGCTAAGCGCGCCACAAATGAGGATGATCAGTTTGCCCATGGCTAGGCGCTGCTTGTCGGTGGAGTTGGGGCGCAGTTTGCGGTAATAGTCTTCCACGCCGACAACGGACAGGCAGTTCAAATCGGCGGCCAGCATGGACATCGCTGAAGCGAACAAGGAGGACATGAACAAACCAGCGAGCCCCACGGGGACTTTGGTGGTCAGGAAGTAGGGGAAGATCTTGTCGGGCTTATCAATATGGGGTGGCAAGACTTCGCCCGAGAGATGGTAATAGGACCACATAAGGGTCCCGATCAGCATGAAGAGAGCCCAAGCGGGAAGGCAGAGCAGCGCACCGAGCGCCACGCCTTTGAGCGCCTCCCGATCCGATTTGGCGACCAGGTAACGCTGCACCAAGGTTTGGTCCGCGGTGTACTTTTGGAGGTACCAAAAGAACCCATAAAATGTCATGACCCAAATACTGGCTTTCTGGGTGAAGTCCAGATTAAGGGTACCAAGGCTGAATTTATGATTATCCCACGCTAGGCGGAAGGCCGCGGACGGTCCGCCTGGCGGTAAATATAGGAGGACCCCGAGACAGATAAAAATCCCGATGCACTTGACAAAGCCCTGGACGACGCTGGTCCAAATAACGGTTTGAACGCCGCCGACGACGGTATAAAAGATAGTCACGAAACCGGTTATGATCATTATGAGGTAGATATTCCAACCGGTCATGGCCGCGATCGTGAGAGCCAGGGTGTAGAAGACGAATCCCATTTTGGAGAAGTGGCCCATGGTAAAGGCGAGCGCGCTATAGGCCCGAACCTTGTAGCCAAACCGTTTACCAAAATATTCATAGGCGCTCATGCCCACTGCGTGGCGAAAGAAGGGGATGATGATGAGGCCGACGACAATGAGGACACCGACCACCATGAAACCAGGGACCAGTTCATTCCAGTTCCCGGCATAGGCCGAACCAGGGTAGGCAATGAAGGTGATGCTGGAGATGAGGGCAGAATAAATGGAAATGCCCATGGCCCAATGCGGAATGGAGCGTTTGGCGACGAAATAAGTTTCAGTGGAAGTCTGTTGGCGGGAGAACCAGAGGCCGATCCCGATCGTGGCCGCTATGTTGACAACAATTATAACTGCATCGAACCAGCGCACATTCAGCATGAGTACTTTCCTTGCTCGCCGATTTAATACGGAGGGTTGAGGGTCACACGCTGAGGATGGTCGCCCAAGCCGAAACGATTTCGTCCGGTTCGCGCTTGGCGTCGACAAGTTTTCGTCAACATGCCAGAGTGGACCTCGCCACGCGCTTTGGCCAGGAGCGGAAATCCCTCATGCTCCCCGCTGTAAACCGCATCAAACAAGGTCTGATTGGATTGCCACATGCGACGGATCAGCGCAATGAGCCCACAGTCCACTGAGAGTCTTCCTCCGCGGGGGCGGGATTTCCAGCGCCAGAAAAGACGGGAGCCTAAGCGATTGAGGTACCCCCCCCCTGCGAGGCCGTAGTGTTTCTG
>PMOA01000031.1 GCA_003161635.1 Limisphaerales bacterium | reverse complement strand
ATGCTGGTGACGCTGTTGGGGACCGTGACGCTGGTCAGTTTGGTGCAGTAATAGAACGCATAGTCCCCGATGCTGGTAACGTTGTTGCTGATCGTGACGTTGGTCAGAGATGTGCAGTTCGAAAACGTCCAATTCCCGATGTTGGTGACGCTGTTGCCGATCGTGACGCCGGTCAGGCTATAGCAGTTATAGAACGCATAGTCCCCGATTCTGGTGACCGGCCAGCCGTTGGTCGTGTCGGGGATGGTCACCGCCCCGCCGGAACCGGTGTAGCCCGTGATGGTGATTGCGCCGTTGTTGGTGATGAAAGTGAATTGGGCTTGCACCACGGCAGGCACCATCGCCACACACAGCAGGCAGGCAATCTTCAAAGATTGTGGCGCTTTCATAACGCCTGTTTATCCAGCAAATTGGTTTTTAATGCAAGCTAATTCAACGAACCGCGACGGCCGCATCCGCCTGTTTTTCAGTGGGCAAACCATTGCGGCGGGCATTCTTTCGCCGCCAGTATTGGCCGATGGTTTTCGTGGCTTCGTCCAGCCAATCGCGATCCGCGAGCAAAGTGATCAATTCGATGGAGCTGAAGAATTTCACCGCGTTGGGTTTCGGCTTGCCGAGCGCCCGCAGTTTCCCCGCGCTGACGAGAATGGCGACATCTTCCGTTGAACAGTTCAACAGTTTCGCAACTTGCCCTGCCAGAAGCCGCGCCGGAATATCCTTTGCCGCCCAGGTCGCCAATGCCGCTTGCATCATGTCGTCACGCATATCGACCGGTTCGGATTCTGCTGGGAGAATCGCCTAGAGCACCTGGGGAGTATAGGCGGAACCAATATGCCAATGCCGGACTTTAATGTTGACTAATAAAAAGTGCTTTGTATTATAAAAAGTGCTTTGGTGATAAGTGAAATGCTAGCTTTGTAATCGTAGTTAACAGCCGAATTTGCGTATGATTCCAACCACCAGCCGACAACAGGACAATCGCAAGAAAACCCGCTATGTGTGGAGTGCATTGCCGACACTTGTCTCGGCGTGGATCGGTTTGACCTTATCGGCTAAAGCGCAATCGCCGGGTGGGACCGTTTTGGGCTGGGGTTATAATCAAACCACTCCGCCAGCCGGCCTGACCAACGTGTCAGCGGTGGCGGTTGGCGGATCTGGCAATTTGGTGCTCAAAAACGATGGAACGGTGGTTGGATGGGGTTGGACAGGATTACCTGGCGGGCTAAGCAACGTGGTGGCGGTTGCCAACGGACAGGATTGGAGCTTGGCGCTGATGTCCAATGGAACACTGGCGGCGAGCGGCTCCCTTCCCAGTGACTTGACGAATGTCACCGCTATCTCAGTTTGCTCGGACTATTGCCTCGCGCTTAAACGCGACGGCTCTGTGGAATCCTGGGGGGTGGGATTTGACGGCACTTTTTACGTAACCCCACAGCCGCCTGCGGACTTGACGAACGCAGTGGCGATCTCCGCAGGGCAGGCGCACGGCGTGGCGTTGCGGCGCGACGGCACCGTCGTAGCGTGGGGAAGCAATGTTTATGGCCAAACCAACGTGCCGTCATCATTAACCAACGTCGTGGCGCTGGCAGCCGGTCAATATCATACGGTCGCGTTGAATGCCGACGGCTCGCTTACGGTGTGGGGCAACGCCCCGGCGCCGCCCGCCGAGACGAATGTCGTGGGCATCTCCAGCAGCGCTTATTCATATCTCGCACTGATGGGCGACGGCACCGTTTCAGGGTGGGGCGTGAATGCGAACGTTCCCCCGGGCCTGACCGGCGTGGTGGGCGTGGCCGCCGGTGGTGCTGATAGCGCCGCGATTATTGAAACCAACGACTTTTATTTTGCCTCCCGACAAACCGTCAGTCCGACCATTTTCAATGGCACAACTTTTTTTATCAGGGCCGCCATCGCTGATTTCCCGATTTCCAGTTACCAATGGCAGTTCAATGGGACCAATATTCCCAGTGCAACCAACAGGTTGTTGACGTTAAGGAACGTTCCGTTGTCGGGAGCTGGAAATTATAGCGTTACGGTAAGTAACCTCTATGGCGTGTTTGTCAGTTCCAACGTGGTTTTGAATGTAATCACTTCTCCGCCGTTTATCATAATGCAGCCAATCCCCCAAACGGTCGTTCCCGGCACCAACACAACGCTTTCCGTTGGTGCCGGCGGCTCGCTGCCCATCTATTACCAATGGCAGTTCAACGGGACCAACATTGACGGTGCCACCAATAACTTCCTGTCGTTTGCCTCCGTCCAACTCACCAATCGGGGTTATTACGACGTGGTATTGAGCAATGCCTACGGCACGGTTGTCAGTACGAACGTCTTCCTGCATGTCCTGGATGCCGGGGACGCTCTGAATGCCACCAATCTCGTCTGGCTGTTCGGCGGCGACGCGCCCTGGTTCGTGGAAAATGGAACCACTTATGACGTCACGCATGACGGTCTGGCGATGCAAAGCGGGGCGATCACGGCCGGGCAGGAATCAACGATCCAGACCACCGTGACCGGTCCCGGCACGCTGGCGTTTTGGTGGAACGTGAGTTCCTGGCCGTCGAATTACTTGGATTTTTCGGTGAACGAGTTGGAGCAGGCGCGGATTTGGAGCGACTTCTATTTTTCCTACGGCTGGGAAGCGCGGACCAATTATCTCGGCGCCGGCCAGCAGGTTTTGGAATGGGCCTTCGTCAAGAACGATTCACGCGGCAGCATTAACGGCTACGGGTGGGATTCGGGTTGGCTCGATCAGGTCACTTATACGCCAGGCGGCACAGCTCCGTTCTTTACCCTGAATCCGACCAATCAGGTCGTATTGGTAGGAGCAAACGCCTCCTTGAACGGCGCAGCGCAGGGAACGCCGCCTTTGAGTTATCAATGGCAGTTGAACCAAGTGAACATTGACGGCGCCATCGGCACCAATCTCACCCTGACCAACGTGCAGTTCGCCGTCGAAGGCAATTATACCCTGGTCATCAGCAATGCCTTTGGCGCAACCAGTTCCGCGTCCGCTTTTCTGAACGTGGTGGATTTCATGGAGGCGGCCAACGCCACCAACCTCGTATGGAGCTCCGGTGGCAACCAGCCCTGGTTCCCGGAAACCGCGACCACCCACGATGGCGTGGCGGCGCTACAAAGCGGAGCGATTGCGGGCGGGCAACAGTCCGCCTTGCTCACGACCGTCAACGGGCCGGGCACCCTGAGCTTCTGGTGGAAGGTTTCTTCGGAGACGAACAACGATTATGCCAGTTTTTCGGTGGACGGCAGCGAGCAATCGCGGATATCCGGGACCGTTAATTGGCAGCAGCGAACCTATTACCTCACGCCGGGAACCCACACCTTGACCTGGACCTACACCAAAAACGCCACCATCAACAGCGGTTCGGATGCGGCCTGGCTGGATCAGGTTTCATATTTTTTAGGCGGGACGGCGGCTTTTGCAACTTCCGGCCCGGCGGATCAGATTGCTGCACTGACATCCAATGCAACTTTCAGCGTGGTGGCGCAAGGCACGCCGCCGATAAGTTATCAGTGGATGTTTAATGGTGGGGTCGTTCCCAATGCCACCAATACGACTCTGACCGTTACCAATGTCCAAGTCGCCAACGCCGGAATTTACGCGGTGACTGTCACCAACATTTACGGCGGAGCGGTCAGCACCAATGCCAACCTCTATCTATTGAGTGTTTATGCCTGGGGCGCAGGTCGGAGCAATGCTAGTGCGCCCAACTACGGGCAAAGCATGGTGCCAACCAACCTGATTGGTGTGACGGCCATTGCCGCTGGCGGCTATCATAGTCTCGCGTTGCGTTCCAACGGTAGCGTGGTTGCCTGGGGTTTTAATTTCTATCAGGAAACCAACGTGCCCTCAACCCTGACGAACGGAACGGCGGTGGCCGCCGGGTTATATTACAGCCTCGCTTTGCGCAGTAATGGGACGGTGGCGGCCTGGGGGTCTGGAAGTTATGGCCAAACCACGGTCCCCGCCGCTGCCACCAATTTAACGGCCATCGCAGCGGGCTGGTATCATTGCCTCGCCTTGAGAAGTAACGGCACGGTCGTGGCTTGGGGCGCGGGAACTTCCCAAGCATCATTGCCTAATTCTGGTCAAAGTATGGTGCCAGCCAATCTGACCAATGTGACCGCCATTGCGGCTGGAGGTTATCACAGCCTGGCCTTGCGCACCAATGGCACGGTGGTGGCGTGGGGTTGGAATGGCGCCGGCCAGACCAACGTGCCTTCCGGCTTAAGCAACGTCATTGCCATCGCGGCTGGTGGTTCCAACAGCATTGCGTTGAAGAATGATGGCACACTTGTGGCGTGGGGCAGCAATTCGTCAGGCCAGACCAACATCCCCATCGGCTTGAGCAACGTCGTCGCCATTTCGGCCGGCGCCGCGCACAACATGGCGCTCAAAAATGACGGCATCTTGGTGGTTTGGGGATTGAACGGAAACGGCCAGACCAACATTCCGACAGGTTTGACGAACATCATGGCAATTTCCGCCGGAGCTTATCACAGCCTAGCGTTGGTTAACATAGGCCCAGTCTCGTTTTTGAGCCGACCCTTAAGACAGACCGTCTACACCGCTTCAACAATCCAATTAGTTTCAAGTGTGATTGGCGCGGTGCCACTGAGTTATCAGTGGCAGGTTAACGGCACGAACATCGACGGCGCGACAAACGCCTGGCTGGCTCTGACCAACCTGCCGTTCTCCGCCGCTGGCAGATATTGGTGCATTGCCTCCAACAGTTACGGCGCAGCCACCAATCTGATTGCCACGCTCTCGGTGCTCCGCTCCACCCCCTGGTTCAATTCCTCTGCCATGACTTTCACGAGCGGTGGCTGTGGCCTAGAGCTGGATTGCCTGTCCGGCCACGGTCCAGTGATCATATATACCTCAACCAACTTGATGAATTGGCTTCCCATTTTTACAAACCCGCCGCAAGTCGGGTTACTCCAGTTCTGGGACGCTTCCGCGACGAACGATTCGGTCCGCTTTTATCGGGCGGCCGAGCAGTGATTGTTTACTTGTGCGGAGACGCAAATTAGGAAGGTGCTTTCGCCCTCAGACTCGCGTGTTTGCAAGAGCCTCGGCACATGGAAACCAAACTTCTGTGTCTCGTAAGACGCTTCCGATGCATTGCTCTGGTTGTTCAATTCAATTCGCCAGTGGGGTTGGCATGATCGGCAGCCGAAAGTTTACCAGCGACAACTTTGATTGCACACCGCGTTGCAGATTTTCCAGCGAATTCTTTTCCCAATCATCCAGCGATGGCACGGTGACTTCGGCGTGTATCGAGTACATGATGCACCGCCTTGGAATTATGCCCCAATGCCTGCTGGGTGAACCGCTCCGGGTAGCTACACTTCAAAGCCCGTTCTGAGAGTCTTTGGGCTGCCTTTAATGGTATCACCGAATGGCAGATCACAGGCAGACACGGCAAAAAGTAAAAATCGGCTCGTAAAACTGATGCAGGCGTTCATAGGGCACGAACATTCTGATTGAGGTGCTGCGTTTGGAAGCCTAAACTGTCAGGCTATGAGTCAGTCTAAAAAATCGGGTGATTTGCCGCCCCAAGCCGCTACCGGGAAACTTTCGATCCCGGTGCCGAACATTTTGACAATGATAACAGAGAGTTTCGGGATCAGTCGCGCTGGCACCGTTGGTGTAGTTGTTTTAATCTGTCTGGTGTTGATCGGCGCTGTGTGCTTCTTCTTTTATTCAGCTCCGCCCAGCACGATGACGATCACCAGCGGGCCCGAAGGCAGCATTTTTTATACGAATGCCTTCAAGTATTCCAACATTTTGAAACTCCAGGGCGTGAAACTGAAAATCCTCACCTCTCAGGGTTCCCTTGAAAATCTCCAGCGGCTTGATGATCGTGCGGTCAAGGTGGAAGTGGGATTCGTGCAGGGCGGATTAACCAACGGAGTAACCGACAAGCTGGTCTCGCTCGGGAGCATTTCCTACCAACCGTTGCTGGTTTTCTACCGTGGAGTGCCAATCGAATCGCTGTCGGACCTGACCGGCAAGCGGCTGGCCATCGGTCCGGTTGGCAGCGGCACACGAACTTTGGTGTTAACCCTGTTGGGAGCCAATGGCATCAAACCCGGCGAATCGACAACGTTGCTGGATTGGGAGTCAGAGGAGGCAGCCAAGGCTCTTCTGGACGGGACCGTGGACGCCGTCTTTTTGATGGGGGAGGACGCCTCAACGGCGATCATGCGCAAACTTTTGGTGGCAACGGATATTCACTTGTTGAATTTCGCACAGGCTGAGGCTTATACCTGGCGATTCAGTTACCTAAGCGTGCTAAAACTGCCGCAGGGAACAATTGATTTAGGCAGGAATATTCCCACGCAGGATGTTTATCTAATCGGTCCAACCGTCGAGTTGATTGCTCGGAAAAATCTACATCCAGCGCTGTCGGACCTGTTGCTGGAAGCAGCGCGAGAAGTGCATGGCAACGCCGGCTTGTTCCAGCGCAAGGGCGAATTTCCCGCTGCGATTGAACATGACTTTCACATCAGTGCCGATGCGGCTCGCTTTTACCGATCGGGCAAAAGTTTTTTCTATCGTTACCTTCCGTTCTGGCTGGCGAGCCTGACCAGTCGAATCGTGGTGGTATTTATTCCGATGCTTGTGATAATGATTCCGATATTGCGCAGCATTCCCAAACTCTATCGCTGGCGGAATCAGTCGCGAATTTACCGACGGTACCGGGCCTTGTTAGTTTTGGAGAAAGAGTTGTTCAAAGAACCGGATGCCGAAAAGCGGCAACACTTGCTCAAACGGCTGGACGAGATCCAAAACGAGGTTAACAAAATGAAAGTGCCCGCGTTCCTGGCCGATCAATTCTACGGTTTGCGCGGACACATTGATTTCGTTCGCCAGATAATGAACGACAACCCGCCGCATTGAGATTGAGTGGCAGCGGCAAGCGGATATTATAAGAGACAGAGAGACACTGTTCAATGCAGGGTTCTATTTCGGCTTTGACCAGTGCAGAATGGTTTTGACTTTTCCATGTTCAAACGGCATATAACAGCGCTATATGATTAATCTTACATCAAAACAACTACGACAAGCCGCTAATCTCAAAGAAAAGATTGTGGCCTTGGAAAAAGAGTTAAACCAGTTATTCGGTTCAACTGCCAAACCTGTTACTGGCCCTGCTCCGAAGAAAAGATGGAAAATGAGTGCTGCTGGTCGAGCCAGGATTGCTGCTGCCGCCAAAGCGAGGTGGGCGAAAGTTAAGGGGCAAAAGACAGCCGCAAAGCCGGTCAAGAAAGCCAAACGCAAGATGAGTGCAGCCGCGAGAGCGAAAATTGCGGCGGCAGCCAAGGCGCGCTGGAAGAAGGCCAAGGCTCAAGGAAAGAATTCGCTGTGACCCAACTCTGAGCTTTGGGCGGCGAAATCACCAAGCCGTCAAGGACAGCCAAATCCATCCGGCGATCAAGCTGACACCGCCGACCGGTGTGATGGCTCCCAGCCAATGCATATCCGTCACTGCCAGCAAGTATAACGAGCCGGAAAAAATCACGATCCCGGAGAAAAAGCACCACCAAGGCCCGGCCTTCAGTGGCTGGCGTTGCGCCAATACGAACAACATCACAGTATGGATGAAATGGTAGAAAACTGTCTTGTCCCAGATCGCTGCGGTTCCATTTTGCGCCAGCAATTCCTTCAAACCATGCGCGCCAAAGGCGCCGAGAGTCACCGCCAGCGCACTTAATGCCGCCGCCGTCCGCGTTGCCGTCGTGTTGGTCATGTGCCCCAAACTAGACGAAGACCATTGGTGTTTCGAGAGGCAAAACAACCGCTGGCCGAATCTTCACCCAAAAATGCCAGATCGCACAATCAGGCCTGTTAAGGCTGAAAACGCCGCTCAAGGCATCGTCGTGCGAGAATCAGGCATCGTCGTTTGGCTCATAAACACAGGGGTTTTCGCGATTTTATGGCAAATTGGCCGGTCTGCAGTAAAAACGGCCCACTCTCGGAGGAATGGCCGTTTATTCACTTGGACGTTTTGCCCGTTTGTTTATTGTCGCCGATAAATGCAACCACCCAAAAATCCGCAGACATTGGACGACCTGCTGGCCCGCGCCGAACACTTCGGCGGAGCAGGCGGCGTGGGTGTTGAATTGCCAGCCGCATGATATGCCGATTCTCGTCGGCGCGCGTCTGCTCAAGCCGCTGGGCAATCCGCCGCCCAACGGCATCAAGTTTTTTGCCGCGGCAGACGTCTTGGAACTTGCCAAAGATCGCACTTGGCTGGTCAAGGTGACAAACGCTGTCAACCAGGACTGGCACAAACAAAACGCGCAAAAAAGATGCCGTTCTGGAAATGGCGCGCAGGACGGACATTCTTCGCCGCTCAATTTGACCACGGCGGGGTAGTGGGTTGCTTCAAAATCAGCCGGTCTGAGGTTCCTCATCTACATCCGGTTTCTTGATCCGAATTGGAGTTCGAGTTATTCCGGACGCGCTTTGGCGGCAGCCTCGGGGTCAATTTGTCGAAGGGCATCGATCACTTGGTAGCGGACAAAAATCTTGATAGCGTTGGTGGAATCAGCGGTATCGTTCAGAATGTTCACAAGAACGGGAACTGACGCCTTGGCAGGCTCTTTGTAACGCACGAGAATATCCAAGGCGTAAGTCATGTTAACCCAATCAAGTTCAGGCAAACTCTGAATGACAACGGGGACAAAAACGCGAGGGTCGCCGCCAAGCTCGCCCATGATTTCGGCACTGTACACCCTTATGTTTGGGTCTTTGTCCTGCAATCTTTTTTCGAGAACAGGAATGGCAGCCTTGGCATCCGGACCGATTTCGCCCAAGGCACGGGCGGCCTGTTTCCATACCTGGACATCGTGACTGGAGAGGATTTCGATCAACGGGGCAATTGATTCCGGTGCCAATTTTGACAAAGCCGCAATCACTTCGCCTCGCACCATCCCATTGGTCGTATTGCTGGAATCAGAGGCATTATTTAGAATACCCACAAGAACGGGAACTGCGGCCTTGGCGTGTTCTTTGTAACGCAGCAAAATATCCAGGGCGAAATCCATATAATCCCGACTTGCTTCGGGCAAATTTTGAATGACAACGGGGATGAACTCTTGTGGATCCCCGCCAAGTTTACCGATGATTCCAGCGGCGCTCACCCTCATGATAGGATCTTTATCCTTGAACCGTTTTTCCAGAATCGGAATGGCAGCCTTTGCCTCGGGACCGATTTCACCAAGGGCACCGGCGGCCAACCCCCAGATCTGAACATCCTGACTTGAGAGGGTTTCGATTAATGGTGCTATTGATTCAGGCGCCATTTTCGACAAGACAATATATGCTCCTCCTGCCGCGCGAGATATTTGATCCGATTTGGGTTCCTTTTCGCCCAGCATCTGAATCAGTGTCGGGATGACCCTTGTCCTTCCTGCGTGATCAAGCTCAGGCAAAGCCCACATGGCCATTGCGCTGTGGCTGGGATTAAAGTCCTTTAGATCCGTTATGGGACGATTGGCAATAAGTTTGTGTCTCACCAACCAGAAAAAAATGCCGTGTCTCAACTCATCAAATCTGCCTGTCAACGAAGGACGATCCTCCTGTCGAAGCCAGGCTAAGAGGAGAGGGATGGAATTAGTTCCCAATTGGCGGACTACTGCACGGGCTTTCTCTTTCTCCGGCCCCGCTTCCTTTCCGTTCATGGTCCAAATCCAGTCGCTCAAGTGCCTTCCCTCGAATGAAGGTTCCATGCGCGAGAGGGGAAGTAACGCAACCGCGCCAACAGCGCACACGCTCAAAAGAATCAGCATGATGCGAATGAAGGACCGTTTCCTCATTGCGGCATTGTGTCCGGTTCACGAAGGAAATCGAGAATTTTCCAGACCAGAAAGGAAAAAAATTCAAACTGGCCCATAACCCACGGGGGGACTGGTTGATCTTCAGCACGCCGCCATCGGCATCGGCACAATCAGGGTGCGGTCGGCAAGGGCGAGGAGTTTGTGCGTGAGTGCCACGCTGCACGTCCCGACTTGCCCATCGTCGCCGTCTCGTCGCATGAGGCTGGCAACGCTGCACTCGTCAAAGCTGGCGCATCGGCAGTTTGCAGCAAGATGGAGTTTGACCACATACAGCAGGTTATTGGAGGATTGGTGCATGAGAGAGGTTGATTCACAAAGCCGGTGGTCTAACAAATCGCTGCAGGCAACGCGGGATGGCCGGTCCAGTTCCGCTGGCGCGGACAACGTCATCCGCCCCGCGTGCCTGAGCTCTGAACGTTAGGCCACATGAACACGAAAGATTCTCGTAGTATTGACTCTACAAGCCGGTGGCTGATTTTCTGTGGAGTTCCGTTGGCGGTTGTAGGAGCAATTACTGGTGATGGCGGTGCCTCACGGCGTCAATGGCTTGGCGAGTGCCGTTGGCGAGAAAGCTCTACCTTATGTTATTTTTTTCACGCCGGTCATTATTGGGATTTGTGGCAGGGTGCTTTACGGATATTTACCCAAGCGGCTCGTCATTCCTCTGGGAGTGACAGGCTGGGTCATCGGACTTTCGTTGATTTACTGGTATTTTTGGTTTGGTCCAGGTGGTCCCGGACATTGAGCGTTATGCGGTCTAACACCGCGCTGGAGCCAACGGCCACCGCCCCTTGAGTTTTGGGTTGAGATATGAAATTCGGAAGTCATTATTGCATTCGGAGCCTGGCCGCCGGTGGCCGTGGCTCAGCTTTGGATCGTTAGGCGGCTAGCCGCGCAACCAAGCGTATGATCGCGCCTTTAGCCAAATTCATTGACTGGTCGGTCTTTCAAGTCCTGACCATGCTGCTGCCGCGCGACGATGGGCGAAATCTGCGGCTGGAGGAAGCGCTCCAATTCTTGAAAGGGCCAGACTTCCTTCCGGTCGAAAGTCAGCCGGCACGGGTTGAGTTCAATCCCGACAAGTCAGGACTGCACTTCCGTTTTCCCACGCCATGCCCGTGCGACTTTGAGGAGAATAATGTCGTATATGGGCGGCTCTACCGTTGCGGGGAGCGCTGGCAGGAACGGCCAGTGATTATCCTGCTGCATGGTGGCAGCGACTTCCCCAATCACCGGTTCGGATTTCCCTTGATTGCCCGCCGCTGCAATCGAGCGGGATTCAATGCGGCGACATTGGAATTGCCCTACCACTTTCAACGCCGTCCGCGTCAACATGGCGTGTTGACCCAAGTGGATTACTTGCGGACATCGCGGGCATTGGCTCAGGCGGTGGCCGAAATTCGCGCTCTGACGGGATGGTTGTTGGCGGAAGGTTGCCCCGCCGTGGCACTTTGGGGTCTTTCGCTGGGTGCCTTGCTGACGGGAATGACCGTGTGCCGCGATGCGCGTCCCGCCTCGGTCGTTATGACCGCGTCACCCGATAATTATTTCTTGCAGGTGGACCAGATTTTCTCGCGTCACGGGCGAGGGATACCACCGGAGTGGCGACCGGCATTGGAGGCGCTGGGTATGACGCGGGCAACCCTGTCATCATCCCAACCGGTCATCACAAAGGAAAATATATTATTGATCGAAGGGATGTATGATCCATTGGTGTCGAGCGGCCAGAACGAACTCTGGCACAAATGGGGACAGCCTGAAATCTGGCGATTGCCGCACGGCCACATCGGCATCTGTTCGGGATTGATTCCGGGACTGACGGGCCGCGTCCTGCGCTGGTTGACGCTGCGGTTAGACACGCCTACTATTCGGCAACATCAAATGACGCCGCCGAACAAATCACTGCAGG
>PMOA01000127.1 GCA_003161635.1 Limisphaerales bacterium | reverse complement strand
ACAGCCTCGCGATTTGTTAGGCTGCGACTTTTCTACACTCCCGATAGGCATAAATAATCGCATAAAATAAAAACGGCAACTCCAACACCAAATCAAACCAATACGCAAAGCCGGCTCCTCGAAACAAATAAATCAGTGAACGCTGGCAAATGATAAAAGCTGCCACCATCACTGCAATGCTGCCTAACGCGAGCGTGGCGGAAAGCCTCCGCCGCATCAGATACCAGCCGAGAATACAAAGTATCGCAACCAAAGCGTTAGCAATAGCTCCGCGAATAAACCAACGCACCGTATGCTGCAAGTCACCAATCAGGGCAACCTGAATGGAACCGTGTGCAGCCTGCCTCGCATCTAACAGACACAAGACTGCGCCAACTGCAAAAATCACACCAAACACCCACAAAACTATTGCGGTCGGCATCCAACGAAAAAATGATCGTGTTTCCATACGCGTAGCAGCCTAACGTCCAGAGCTCAGGCACGCGGGGTTGATGACGTAGTCCGCGATAGCGGAACTGGAGACGCCATCCCGCGTTGCCTGCAGCGATTTGTTAGACGGCGTCATTGTGAACCTCTGTCTGCTGCCCACTTCTTCATGTGCTCTTCTGCCTCAGTAAATATCGCCGGGATGTCATATGTTTTGATTTTGGCGATTTACTCTTTCGTCATCGTTACTGTTCCGAAACCCGGCATCTTCAGTTGTAGAAACCTATGATACTCCTCTGAGCATGGTTTGCACATACATCTCAGCTTGTGAATGCCGCCGATTGTGGCAAGCGGGTCAGCACCGCCAATCACCGGTGGGCCACCGCAATACTGGCAACCTGCTTCCCATACTTTCGTGATCCCGCTTGTCACGGTAGGGTTGGATAACTCAAAGCACTCACGGCACAAACTCTCGCCCTCGTGAGCAGAATTACCGTGGCAAATATGACAAGTTGCTGGGCGTTCGTGGCACCTATCGCACAGCTTCTGGTCTTGGTCTTGAGTAGCCATAAAATTGGTGCGCGAAGCCGCCGAACGAACAAAGTTGAGCCGCGCCGGGCTGATGATACCCTCCGCGAAGGCGGAACTGATGCGGCCAACCGGTGTCGGCTCCAACGCGTTGTTAGCTGACGACTGGACAGAGCTCACTTGTGCCGGATGGCGAAAGGTATTCATCAAAAATGTCGGCCACGGTTTCCTGGTTTCCCGTACCGTCAGTAGCGTGCGTCGCTCCAAGGCCATCTTGAGCAACGCACGCTACTGACGGTACCTATCTTACCCGCTTCTATCCACTCTGAAAATCTATTTCTACCCACCAGTCGCTCCCGCTCCAGTCGTCGGCTAACAGATATTCGGCCAAACCGCGGTTTGGCCTAAGTCGGCAATGTCATTTTGCCGGTTTTGTTTTATATGTCTGCAACCAACCGGGTTGCGTGAAAATGACGGGTGACCGGTTTGGCCTAAGCAGAGAGGGCGGTTTTGGGACTTGGCACGGGGCACTTGTGAATGCTCCGCACGTGGAGCGGTGAGGCTTGCTCCAATCAAATTGGGCCACCGGCTTTTCACTTGATTGAAAATTAGCATGACGGTTAAGTTGCTTTCAAGTAAAATCAGCATGTTTTTATGGGCAACCTGATTCCATTTCCTAATCGTCCGCGGGGGCGGATTTTGGCCAATCCCAAATTGAAGTTTTTAGATCAGTGCCGGGAGGTCATGCGGTTTAAGCAGTTGGCGCGGCGGTCGGAGGAGACTTACATCCAGTGGATTCGGCGGTTTATTCTGTTTCATCGGAAGCTGGCGGCGGTCACAGACGCGCCGCTACAAAAGTGGATTTGGCGGCACCCCAAGGACATGGGGGAGGCGGAGGTGCGGGCGTTTCTGACAGATTTGGCGGTGAGGCGGCAGGTGGGTGCGGCGACACAGAATCAGGCGTTGAATGCGTTGCTGTTTCTTTACCGCGAGGTGTTGGGCGTGGAAATGGATTGGGTGGATGGGTTTGAGCAGGCGCAGCGGTCGCGACGGGTGCCGGTGGTGTTGAACCAGGAGGAGATGCAAGCGTTGTTGAAGCAATTGACGGGGTTGCAAGGTTTGATCGGGCAGGTGTTGTATGGGACGGGGCTGCGATTGTTGGAGGGACTGCGCTTGCGGATCAAAGATGTGGATTTTGCGCGGAATCAAATCATCGTGCATGGCGGCAAGGGTGACAAGGACCGCGTGACGGTTTTGCCGGACCGCCTGAAGGCGGAACTCCAAACGCATTTGCAAAGCGTGCGGCGGACATGGCAGGAGGATGTGGCGGCGGGACACGGAAAGGTGTGGTTGCCGGGTGCGTTGAGGATGAAGTATCCGGGGGCGGAACGGGCATGGGGCTGGCAATGGGTGTTTCCGTCGGGGGAATTGAGCATTGACCCGGAAACGAAGGTCAGGCGGCGGCATCACGTGTCGGATGCGGCGGTGCAAAATGCCATCAAGCTGGCGGCGCGGCGGGCAGGGTTGACGAAGTGGGTGACGCCACACACGTTGCGGCACAGCTTTGCCACGCATTTGCTCGAAAATGGTTATGATATCCGCACGGTGCAGGATTTGCTCGGACATAAGAATGTGGCGACGACGCAGATTTACACGCACGTCATGCAAAAGCCGGGCATCGGGGTGCGGAGTCCGCTGGATGGTTGAATGGCGGCTACAGAAGCAAGTTCGACACCTCACCCCAGCCCTCTCCCCGATCGGGGCGGAGAGGGAGAATTGTCGTCAGTCGTTTGTGAAATCCGTGTTCATCCGCGTATAGCGGCGTGGCCGCCACGCGGCTTTACGCCGTGTCCATTCCGCCTTCATCTGATTTCGGCGCGACAAGCCGTGGTTAAAATGAGGTCTCGTGTAACTCGACCCTCCGAACGCCGAATCAGCCCTCCGAATCTGCCGCTTGCCAACCGTCATCTTCCCAACCAGCGCGGCAGGAACGTGGTCAAGGCGGGAAAATAGGTGATCAACAGCAGGCCAACGATGAGGACGCATTGCATCGGGATGACGGCACGCGAAACTTGCAGGACCGGTTTTTTGAAACGATAGGACGAAAGAAAGATGTTGATGCCGGCGGTCGGGGTCAACAGCCCCAGTTCCATGTTGGCCAGGAAAATGATCCCCAGGTGAACCGGGTCAATGCCGTAGGCCATTCCCAGCGGCACGATGATCGGCACCACCACCACAATCGCGGAATACATGTCCATCACGCAGCCCACCAGCAGCAGGCACACATTCAGCGCGAGGAGGAAGGCATACTTCGAATGCACCGTCCCGGTGACCCATTCCACCGCGTGGCCCGGAATCTGGGCGTCAATCAGGTAATTGGTGAATCCCAGCGCCACGCCCAAAATGAGCAGCACACCGCCCACCAGCAACCCGCACTCAGCCATGACGCGCGCAACGTCCCGTGGTCCCTTGAAGTCGCGATAGAAAAAGGTCTCGACGACAAACGCATAAAAGGCGGTGACAGCCGCCGCTTCAACCGGGGTGGCGAATCCGCCAAAGAGCGCGACCAGCGCGACGATGGGCAGGAGCAATTCCCACTTGGCAGCCCAGACCGCGCGTCCCGCCTCGCCCCGGTCGAAGCCGCGGCGGATGCCGGTGTTTTTTGGTCCCAGGCGCATGCCCAGCCAGATGGCCATGCCCACCAGCAGCACGCCGGGCCCAAGGCCGGCGAGAAACATTTTTTCAATGGTCACACCGGCGCCCGTGGCGTTGGAACTGGCAACGATGGCGAAAAGGATCAGCGGGAGCGAAGGCGGGAACAGCAGCCCCAAGCCGCCCGAACCGGTGAGGATTCCCAGGGTGGAACGTTCGGAATAACCCGCGCCCATCAGCACCGGCATGAGCAGTCCGCCCAGCGCGAGAATGGTCACGCCCGACGCGCCGGTGAAGGAAGAGAAAAACGCGCACGCCAGGACGGTGACAATGGCCGGGCCGCCGCGGAATTGCCCCAACAATGCCTGAAAAACCCGGATCAGCCGTTTGGATGCCCCGCCTTCAGCGAGAAAATAGCCGGCCAGCGTAAACAGCGGGAGCGTCGGCAGCATGGGGTTGGTCACCATCGAATAGTGCGTCAACGAAATCGAGGCGATGGGTATGTCTTCGCCCCAAAATAAAATCAGGGCCGCGCCGCCCAGCATGACAAAGATGGGCGCGCCCAGCACGACCGCCGCCAGCAAGGCCACCAGTCCGGGCACCACCAGCCGGGCGGGTGACAGCGGCGGATGAAACCCGATCCAAATCATGCTTCCGGCCAGCAGCAACGCGACCAGCCGCCCGCGCCAGGCGTCCGCCGCGTGCCACAACAGCCGCAACGCAATGACGCCAAAGCCCAGCGGCATGATGAGTTGAACGGTCCACAGTGGAATTCCGTAGGCCAGAATTTTGCCGCCCCCTTTTTCCGACTGCACCAGTTGCAGCGCCGCCAGGCAGAGAAAAACGGTGATGCCCGCAGCAAAGGCGCTGCTGAAGACGCGCGCGAACGTCTGCCAGCGGCCTTTGAGAAAATTGGCCAACGTCGAGAGGCTGAGCAGACGGCGATCGCGCGCGGCAAGCATGCCGCCCAACAGGCCGATGATCAAAACCAGATGCTGTTGCAGGGCCGGCGCGCCGTTGAGGCCGCTGTGGAACAGTTTGCGTCCGACGATTTCGATGAGCGGCAGAAACATCAGCGCGGCCAGGGTCAGCGCGAGAAAAAGATTCTCGGCCTGCCAGAGCCAGCGTAAGCGGCCAGCCGGCTCCCGGACCGGTTCGACCAGTTGGGAAACTGCAACAGGCGTTTCGCTGGTCACTTCCCGGCTCCTTCTTGCGCGGCGCGGAATGTTTTCAACTGGCTCATGACCTCATCATAAATGTCAGCGGGAACAACCGTCCCGCGAATCTTGGGCCACGCATTCTCGACGGTCCGATTCCATTCGGCGTCGAGTTCCGGCGTCAATGTGTGGATTTTCAGTCCGCGTTTGCGCATCGCCTCGATGGATTCCACGTTTTCGCGCCGGCCGTCGGCCTTGATGAGTTTGCCGGCTTCCCGGGCCGATTTGCGCAGGGCTTCCTGAGCCTCGGGCGAAAGACTGTCCCAGGTTTTTTTATTGATGATGGCGGCGCCGACCAGCGGCACCCAGTTCATATCGAGCATGTGGGGAGCTGCCGAGTCGAGCTGAATGGCCAGGGCGATGGTCGGCGGCACGCATAAGCAATCAATTAATCCCGTCTGGAGGCCGGGCAGAATGTCGGCGACTTCCAGCGGAACGGCATTGCAGCCGACCGAGTGATAAGCTTCCAATTCGGCGGGACGGTTGGCGGAGATAAACAGCTTGGTCTTCCTGAGATCATCGGGCGAAACCATGGGGTGCTTGGAGAAGAAGCGGACGAAGCCGGTGTCGGACCAGAAGAGCACGACGAAGCCTTTTGCTGCCAGACGTTTTTCGAGCATCGGCTGCAATTTCTCGCCGATGTAATCCACCTCCTCGAGCGTGCGAAAGCACTTCGGGATGGTTTGGAGCCCGGCCACCGCCGGCTCAATCTCCGTCAAGCCCGAGGTCGTCACCAGCGCGGCCTGCAACTGGCCCAGGCGCATGCGGCGCACCATGTCGGCTTCGCTGCCCATGGTGCCATCGGCGTAAATCGTCAGTTGCACACCGCCGCCCGGCGCTTGGCGCCATTGTTCGCCCATGGCTTGAAGATGTTTGGTGTAGGACGATCCTTTCGGCGCCAGCGTCCCCAGCCGCACCTTCACCGGTTCGGCGCCCATAATGCGATTGACCGGAATGAGGCACCCCAAAACCAGGGCGACCAATCCCAACTTATACCATTTCCCGATAATAATCGGCACATATTCGAGACGGTAGGGCCGCGCTGCCGCGCGGCCATCATANNCTCCTCACGTCGGCTGCTACGGTTTAGCAAGAGGTTCATTTTGATTCGATTAAAAATAATTCTGATTTGCGTGACAGGAGCCAGCGCGCCCGGCGCTGCATCACGGTGTTCAGCAGCCGGGTGTCCGGATTGGCATCAGGATTAACAGCCAATGCCCGGTTCAGCAGCGATTCAAATTCCTTCACGTCCTGTTTTTGAATGGCCACCGCCTCCGCCAACGCGACCAGCGGCGAGGCGTCGGTTCCCCTGGCCAGAGCCATGGCGCGTTCGAAATGTTTGCGGGCGCGCGCCACCGGATCGCCGGTCGCGCCCGCCCGGCTCATCTCGTAAGAAATCATGAAGGTGTGAATCGAGCCATGGCCGTAGCTCTCGTCCAGCTCCAGCGCACGGTCAATCAATGCTTCCATGGCCGGAATCTGTCCGACGAGTTCGGGGTTGTCCTTGGAAAGGGAAATCGCCGAAGCCCACGCTGCCGCCGTCCAATAGAGCAGTGGCACATCCGGTTTCGTGGCCGTGCGGACGGTTGCTTTGGGATTGGCCAGCAAAGCCTTCCCGAAGCCGGGGTGCTTCACTTCGAGACCGCGCAAGCCGTATCCCTGGGCGCGCAAGTAGAGACGCCGTGCCCGCGCCCGCATCGCCTCGGCGGCAGCGAAGTCCTGCGGTTCCACCTCGTCGGCCTCCTCCTGCACAAAGGCATAGGCATATTGGGTAAATCCGCTGGCCGCCGAAGTCAGCAGGCCCAGATGCCGCGGGTTCTTCGCCAGCAGACTCTCCGTGAGTTTCAGGCCGAACGGCGCCGCGGCCTTGACCAGCTCGGGATCATCATCACTGGCATAAGTGGCGCCGCTTTGGGCCACGGCATCGGACGCCTGGTTGAGCGCATAGCGATGAATGGAGCAGCCGCTGCCGGCAAACCACGCCAGCAGCAGGCAGCCGGGAACCACCTGTGAAAACAGGGGCCTTCGCATCGCAATTCTCTCAACCCTCAAGTCTCAACCCTCAACTTTCTTGTTTCTTGATCTTCCAGGCGGTTCAGCCGTCTTTCAGAAAGATGGAATTATCGGCGAAGCACGGATTCAACCGCAAGCCGCATTGCAACGGAATTTAGCCCTCGAATTTGGGGTCTTGGATTTGGGGTCTCGGTCTTGGGTTTGGGATTTTGGATTTTCCTTCTCCTGCCCATGAACCCTGTAGCGGGGG
>PMOA01000003.1 GCA_003161635.1 Limisphaerales bacterium | reverse complement strand
GCTCAGGCACGCGGGACCAAAACGCGTGAACCGCGAAGCGGAACTGGACCGGCCATCCCGCGTTGCCTGCGATTTGTTAGACCACTTCATTTTATTGTTGGCTTAATCTTGCTCTGACACTTGGGACAAACGAAAACACCAACTTCCGGCGAATTCGATCTAAAAGACTCTTTGCAGACGCTACACAAATCCATCCGGCCTTTTGCACGCTCTGCTGCTTCTCTGGCTTTCTTCGCCCTATACGACAACACAGCCGGGTCGTGATTTTCAAGCTCCTTCTCCTCTCGGGCAAGCTGTCGGGCTCGGCTATATGCATTATGGTTAGTTCCACGGCTCACGATGTGGTCTAACTGTTATTCAACAACTGCCGGTTCGTTTATTCAAACCTTTCTTTTCACCAAATTCAAAAGTTCCAACTCATTCATAATCAACAAAACATTACCTGATTAAACGACCGCTGGTTCGTTTAATCAAACCAAATCCAAGGCGGTGCATCGGGCCTACGCGAAACGGGCATTGATGAAAATTCCCTCGCTGGAGGATTACGAAAAGATTGTGGGAACAGCTCGCGTGTGAATCCAAGTTCAATCCGCAGGATTGGAAATAAGCTTGACCAAGCTCTGAAAACTTGAAACATTAAATATACTCAAAAAGTGTAAGCGATGAAACTGCTGCCGATCCTGCTGCTCTTGGTCTTGCCCGCCGTGGTGCAAGCCCAATTCACTTTCACGACCAATTACGATGGTTCGCTAAACATTGCAACCTACACCGGTTCTGGCCGTACGGTGGTCATCCCGGCCACGACCAATGGCCTGCCTGTCACCAGCATCGGTGACTATGCTTTCTATGGCTGCTCCAGACTGACCAACGTCATGATTGGCAACAACGTCACCAGTATCGGAGATTGGACGTTCTATGGCTGCAACCTGAGCAGCATTATAATCGGCAACAGCGTTACCAGCATCGGGGAAACGGCGTTCTCTTGGTCCCCCATTTCCAACTTAACCATCCCCAACAGCGTCACCAGTATTGAGTTTTTAGCGTTTGGGAACTGCTATAACCTGACCAATGTAACCATTGGCAGCGGTGTCACCTACCTTGCAGATGATGTATTTTGGGAATGCACCAGCCTGATCAGCTTGTATTTCAAAGGCGACGCTCCCGGTGGTGATACAACTCCGTTCTATGAGACGTTCTTTGGTGTCAACGCAATCGTCTATTACCTGCCGGGGACTATTGGTTGGGACACGACGTTTGGCTATGAGCCCAGTCTTCCGACGGTGCTTTGGAATCCGCAGGTGCAGACCGACGATAGTTGCTTTGGCGTGCGGACGAATCAATTTGGCTTCAACATCACCGGCACCAGCAATTTGGTAGTAGTGGTGGAAGCCTGTACGAACTTTGCCATTCCTGTTTGGACGCCTGTTAGCACCAACACACTCAATACATTCATCGGAACGAATGGCACGTCCTACTTCAGTGACCCGAAATGGACGAATTATCCCGGTCGCTTCTACCGCCTCCAAATGCCGTGACGCGAGTAAGTCCTATCCAGAACGGTTTGCGCAGGAGGCTTTGGGCCACAACAGCAAGGCGGTGCATCGCGCCTACGCAAAACGCGCCCTGATGAAAATCCCGTCACTGGAAGATTACGAACAACGGGCAGCCGCAAAGGTCCAACCGGCAACATGAACGCTGCTATGGTTTATTTTGTGAAACTGACTGTGCAGCCTATCCTCGTATTAGGCGGCGTCATATTCAATTAGCTTGCAGCCTGAAGAACCGCATTTGGTCGCCCCAACTATTGGTTACAAAATAAAACTCACCAGACAAGAACGGTGTACTGGTCACTGCCGACCATGTGAGCGGCGCAAGCGTGGGAGTTGATTCGAGCGTGTAGTTATTGGTGGTAGCCAGCCAAGAAAGCGTGGTGATGCCGTTCGCCAAACCAATCTTCAACAATCCATCCACATGAACTGTCAGCGTGTAATTATCCACTCCACCCACGGTGGTGTATGGAGTTGTGACCGTGCTGTCGGGAACAATAAAGCCGAAAGTCATGGGCGACCCGTTCGTGCTGAAATCCGGATGGCTGGTTCCATCCGCGCCAAGCTCGCCATTGGGGGTTCCGGTGATCAACTTGACAAAACTCGTGGCCATTAGGTTGGTTTTGGTCAATGTCTGCCATGTGCCGGCAGTGGTGTATAATTCCGGGCCGAAATAGAGGTTTCCGTTTTGAGAAATCACGGGTTCCGCCTCGCCATCAAAACTGATGGCGATCAAATCCACGGAGTAATCAAGGTTGTAAATCGCGCCCTGGGCTGATGGCGAATAGGTAAAACCATTACGCAGATAAACACCCGCGCCGCAACCCGGTCCGCCATTTACGGAAGTGGTGACCTGATAAAAGCTTCCGGGATTGCCACCGCTGGTTGTTTGCGCGGCGCTGGATGAGCCGCCATTGCCGTTGACATAAGGAGTTTCTGACCAGTCAGAATTATTAAACGTCCCGTCAAAGAATGTAACATCCGCCCGGCAAATACCGCCCCAAAACACAGCAAGTAAACAGCAGGTTAATTCCCACCTGAAATGGTAATCGGAAGGAGATATACTTCCAACGAGTCCGAATTGAGCCAATGTTTTAGTTTTCATATATTAGCTGGTTGTGTAGCTGCCTAACGTCCAGAGCTCAGGCACGCGGGACCAAAAGACGTGANNGGACCGGCCATCCCGCGTTGCCCGCGATTTGTTAGGCGGCATATACATCACTCTACTGTAATTTCAACCTCGTTCGATGGTGTATGCCCTCCAAATCGTGCATGATACTTGCCTGGATTGCCGTCTGTTGGAGGAATCGTCTCATCGCTCAACGTATTTGTGAATGTAAAAGTCTCTCCAGATTTGAGAACGCGCTCCATCGGCTCCATGTCTGAAAGCGATATGGATTTTGGCTTCTGAACAAGGAAACGTCCTTGTGGGTTAAATACCGCAATCGTTTGCTCCCCGTGAATAAAAATACGGGGATAGATTGTGACATTGGTTGGCCCGCTATTCGTGAGGACAACCGTGAACTCCAAACTGCGCAAGGTGCTTACGCGATTCGTCGCTGCCGAAATATGTGCGGACAGCCCTGATGGAACGTCTGCCGCCGAGGCGGCAGCCACGCCGAGTGATAATATCGCAAATAACGCGATGCTGATACGTGTGGATGTTTTCATAAATCGTGATGCCGCCTAACGTCCAGAGCNNAGGCACGCGGGGCGGATGACGTCCTCCGCGATAGCGGAACTGGAGGCGCCATCCCGCGTTGCCTGCAGCGAGAGCCTGTGTGAAAACTCCTCGACGACCCGACGCGCCGAAAAAGCGACGCTCACATTTTCGTTATGGCGCATTTTTATTTTCAGCGAAGGTGATTCGAACCACTTTTTAGTTCTTCAAAATGACTGAATCCGAGTTTTCACACAGCCTCGCGATTTGTTAGACCACTTCCGATTTGGATTTCTCTGACGTGTCATAGCGCAGGTAATCATAAACAATCATCGCATAGGTCAGGATGCTGACAATAACAAGCTGAACAGCAACATAAATAAAAATGGCTGTGTCGTGTGAAAAGTGCTCTCGGAGCCAATGTATCGGAACGGCAATCGGCGCGTCAGGATGCTGTCCCGACAGAAACAATGGAGCCAGGAGAAAACCCAACAAACCTGCGACAAATAAAATAAGCTGCGCAATCAGGCCGGCAAAGGTGAAAACCAATACAGCGACTCCACGTTTGCTTTCCGGACAGTGTCGTAACAACCATGGTATTTTACGTTGCCGACGCATAGTGGTCTAACGATCCAAAGCTGAGCCACGGCCACCGGCGGCCAGGCTCCGAATGCAATAATGATAATCGAATTTCATGAGTCGGTCAAAACTGAAAGGGCAGTGGCCGTTGGCTCCAGCGCGCTTGTTAGGTCGCATCATTTCGGGAGTGAATCCAGATACTTCTGATACTGCTTCTGCTGAATCTCCCAAGTGTCGAGAATCTT
>PMOA01000124.1 GCA_003161635.1 Limisphaerales bacterium | reverse complement strand
CACCCTGTGGCTGGCGGACAGGGCCATCCGGGCTTCCGGCATCCTGGAGTCAGACATCCCACGCGAGCGAATCGGTGTCCTCATTTCCCAGAACTCGGGAGAGGCAGCGGGAACCCTCACCAATATCATCATCCGGGCATACGTTCACGACGTCCTCGCCGCCGTCAAAAGGGCCGTTGACCTCACGCCGGATCAGGTGAGCGCAATCGAACGGGAGGTGAAGGCCGGGCGCATGGCCCCCGACGACACCACACTCCTGGGCCGACTCAACTGTGCCGCGGCTGGCTTCATCTGCAACCGGTATGGGTTCATGGGGCCCAGCTATTCGGTCTCCGCGGCCTGCGCGACCTCGCTGGTCGCGCTTCACAGCGCCATGCAGATGATCCGAAACGGCATCATCGACGCCGCCATCGTCGGAGGGGCCGAGGACAATCTCACCCACCTGCATTTTTTGGAATTCTCGGCCCTGGGCGCACTCTTCGGGCTGTCGGGACGGGAGAGACCCGCTCACGAGACCTCCCGCCCCTTCGATGCGGAAAGAGACGGGATGGTCCTCGGCGAAGGCGGGGGAATGATCGTCATCGAGCGGGAAAGCCTGGCTCGCGCAAGAGGGGCGCGTGTCCACTCCATAATCACCAGCATGGGAGCGAGCAACAACCATTTGGGCATGGTGGAGTCCTCCAGTGTCACCCAGGAGATCGCCATCCTCGCCTCATTCCGCGGGCTGCCCTATGGGCCCGATGCAGTGGACCTGGTGGAATGCCATGCCACGAGTACCCGGCAAGGGGACGTGGAGGAGGTTCGGGCCCTGAAGACGTTCTTCAAACCATCCAAACGCACAGTGCTCACGTCATTCAAATCCCAGATTGGACACACGCTGGGCGCCTCGGGCATTAACAACATCATTCGAGGAACCATGGCCATGAAGACGGGGGTTTTTCCCGCCACCCTCAACTATGAGCATCCAGACCCGGAAATGGGCTTGGAAGGATCGGGTCTCCTCATCGCCCCTGAGCCGCTTGATTGGAAGACCAGCCAGCCAAGAAGGCTTCAGGTCAACGCCTTCGGATTTGGAGGCTCCAACTTCGTTGTACAGTTGGAGCAGGCCCTGGATGAAGCGGATACGATCCTGGTCTCCCCGGACAGAGTGTCCAGCCTCGCTGGAGAGAAGGGCGGCACTTCTCCTGCGATCCAAGGCATCTCTTTTTTCCGGACGGAGCTGGATGGCCGTAACTGCCGAATGGCCGTTGTGGCACAATCCGATGAAGAGGCGCTCACGGTCATCGAGAGGTCAGCCGCTCTTGCCGAAGGCGGAATCGTCTCACCCAAGGCGTTGAGATCCCTGGCGCAGCAGGGGATATTTGTAAGCCCCGAGGATTTGCCATCGCCGCCGCTCGCTTTTGTATTTCCAGGACAGGGGGCACACTATGGAGGAATGGGGCGGAATCTCTACGAGTCCTTTCCCGTCATCAAGGAGTGGATGGATCGGACCGCCGCTGCAGCGGACTTCGACCTCCTGCACTTGTTGTTCCATGATCGAGAGGAGAACCTTCAGAAGACCCGCTGGCAGCAACCCGCCCTGTTCGCCCTGGAACACGCCATGGCTCGACACCTCATCACCCTTGGCATCCGCCCCATGGCCATGGCCGGCCATAGTTTGGGCGAACTGACCGCCTTGTGCCTGGCGGGTGTCTATTCCGTGGAGGACGGGTTTCGAATCGTGAACAAGCGGGCTCTCTGCATGGACAAGGCCGCTGCCATGCACGGGGACCCCGGCGTCATGGCGGCCACGGACGCTCCCTTGGATTTGCTGAAAGAGATGATCCAGGGACTGAAGGATGTCCACATTGGCAATATCAATTCACCGAACCAGGTCATACTAAGTGGCAACACCGAGACGGTCAAAAATCTTGGCGGCGGACTGAAGGAGAAGGGATACCGATTCACCCTCTTGCGGGTCAGCATGGCCTTCCACTCTCCCATCATGAGGGTCATCCATGATGAACTCGAGGCGTTCGTTGCCGCTATCCCATTTCATTCCCCGCAGATCCCCGTCATCTCCAACACAACCATGGCGCCGTATCCATCGGATCCTGGTGAGATCCGGCGCATCCTGATGGCCCACTTGGAATCTCCCGTCCATTGGATGAAGAATGTCCAGACCCTCTGGAATGATCACGGCGTCCGCCTTTTCGTGGAGGTGGGCCCCGGCGATATATTGAGCGATCTCATCGCCGACACGCTCCCCGAATCGGCATGCATCCAGACCTGCATTCCCCCCGCAGAGGGCATCATTTACACGACCGCCCTTGCCCAGCTCTTCGTTCAAGGGCATCTGAAGGTTCAAGGGGAACCGGGATGGGTTTCCCTCCCTGCATCCGGGAAGCCCCCCGAATCTCACCTCATCGCTCCGGCACCCACGTTACGACCGTCGGAACACAGAGGGTCCGGGGTTCCTGAAGGCCAGAAGCAGGTCTCTCCCGGGAAACCGGTGTCCGCGCCGCTCGATCCCTCTCCTGCAATCATGGGAAAGGCCTCACCTGCCATCGATGAGGCGCCCGTCCACCCGAAACTTATGGAGAAGCTTATTCGAATCATCATGGATGCAACAGGATTCGAGAGGGATGAAATCAAGCCGGAGATGGATCTCAGGAAGGATCTTTCCGTCCGCTCCAGTCGTCTTCCCATAATAATGGATGCCGCGGAACGCCAATTCGGGATTACGATCGACTTGGAGGAATTTATGGATGCCCGCACCGTGAAGGACATCGCGCAGAGGATATCCGGGGTAATCGCCAGGCAGCCCGGCGGCAGCCTGCCGCCAGCCTCCAAGGCGGTTGACCCCGGGCCAGTGCAGGATGAAATGCTGAAGCATCCAGAGGATGAGGAGAGTGTAAAACGACTCATATTCAGCCGTGTCCCCCTGGAGCTGCCGGCCTCCATTCCCATGGAGTTGAGCCCAAGCGAGTCGGTCCTCCTTCTCTCACCTGACAGGGATGACGCCATTGCCGGAAGGGCAGGAGAGATCCTCCGGCGGGATTACGGGGTTGACACGATTCCCATGCGATTCATGCAAAGGGCGTTGGGTCCGGGGGAAGAGGGTCACGACATTCTGACTGATGAAGGGTCCGCCAGGGCAGCAGAGAGAATCTCGGGTCTGGCGTCTCTCGCCGGGATGGTCATCACTCTGCCTCAAAGCGGGTCGGGAAGGGCAAGGGGCATGGCGGATGTTGCGCGGCTTCTCAGGGGGCTCTTTCCACCCCTGAAGGCATTTCTCCAATCACCGAAAAAGAAATTCGTCGTGCTGATCCATTCCCGGGAGGATACCGAAACTCCCGGCGGGCTGCTGGCGGAGGGGATGCTCGGGCTGTTTCTGAGCGCGGCGCAGGAGTATTCATCGGTCCAGTTTCGCACGCTGGAAATCGAGCAGGATACCGACCTTCGCGTTGCCTTGCGTGGGGCCTTGGACAGAGGTTACACCGCGGTGGAGATCATGCATCATGATGGAAGCTTCTTCACCTCGGAGGGGCACGTAGCCCCTTCGGTCTTCGGGGATATGTCCAGTATGATTCTGAGTCCTGGAGACGTTGTCGTCATGTCTGGGGGCGCAACTGGGATCAGCGCCCAGCTGGCGCGCAGTCTCGTGCCTTTCATGCCCCGTCTGATCTTCTTGGGGAGAACGTCTCTGGATCCAGGCATCGATTTGGCAAAGCCGCGCCCCGGGCATTTGCCTTCTGAAGCGTTCGCTGCCGATTTCAGGGCATCGGAGATCGCCCAGGACGAAGGCGTATTTCCCCCTGCATTTCTGAAAGCGTTCACTGCCGACCTCAAGGCATCGGAGATCGCTCGGACCTTGGCTGATCTGCGCGCCTCAGGGATCGAGGCAACGTACCATACCTGCGATGTAACAGACCCGGACGCGGTCCATGCTGTCATGGGCGAGGTGGTAAGCCGTTATGGCAGGATTGACGGGATCATTCACGGCGCTGGCGTCCTCAGGGATGGTCTCCTCAGCCAGATGACCCCGGATGATCTTTCCACGGTGGCGGACGTCAAGTTCCTGGGCGCTTGGAATCTATTCTCGGCGGCGGAGCGGGCAGGCTTGAGGTTCTTCGTCGGCCTCTCCTCGGTGGCCGCGATCCAGGGAAATCCCGGTCAGACCAACTACGCTGCCGCCAACCGGATGATGTCCGCGTTGCTCAGATACCTTCACCGGAGAAACGGCACCATCCGGTTCAAGGCTTTGATGCTTCCTCCGGTCGAGGGGGCGGGCATGGCCGAGAATCCGGATGTCCGGGAAATAATGAGGCGCAAGGGCGCGGCCTACCTCCATGTCAATGAGATTGCAGAGCTTTTCTGCCGGGAACTCTCCGTAACCCCGGCCGACGACGATTGGGTGATGTTCATGAGAAGACTGCCATCCGTGAGGACGGCCCGGTTGAATGATACCATCCAACCTGCGCTCAATGGAGATTTGAATGGAGGCGGCATGGCTTTCCGGGCCGCGGAATTCCCCATGATTGAGGATCTTTCTTGCCTGGATATCCGCCGGGGGCAACTGGCCGCCTCCAGGGCGTTTTCCCAGGAGAAGGATCTGTGGATTGCGGATCACAGGCCCTTCACGTTCGTCAAGCATCCTCTGGTCTCAGCCGCCATGGTTGTGGAGACATTCATGGAAGCCGCCCGGATGCTATACCCCCATCTGCACGTGCGAGGAGTTTGCCAGGTGCGGCTCATGGACATGATCCAATGTCCTCCTGCGCTTCCGCGGCCTTCTATCATCTCCTGCCGCCGAACCGGCAATGGTCTTCGGGAGGTATTGTGCGAAGTCTCTCTGTCAACCCAGGACATCTCCCCCGCGGGAAAATTGACGGGGGGCTTCATCCCGCACTGCAGAGGCCAGGTAATGCTCGATGGCGGAAGAGGAGATCTCGGCGAGGGTTTCAAGGATTTCCCCGTCCGGCCCGACGAACTGCGGACGGGGCCCATGGATCATAAGCAGGTCCTTAAATGGTACAAAAACCACAGCGGCCTCGAAGGCAGATATCGCGTGATCGATCTCCTTGACGGCGCAGGTCCGGGAGTCGTGCGGGGCCGAACCATTTACCGGGAGACCAGTGATTTCGCGAATCTGGAGAACGCACGGTACCAATACTCGCCCTATCTTCTGGAGGCCCTTTTACAGTTGGTTATTTTTTACATCGCTGCAATGGACCCGTCGGAGCAACGATCCATGATTCCCACTGAGATCGGGGAGATGAGGTTCGTGCGACCATGCCGGGCGGGGGAACGGGTAACCCTGGAGGCCCGCATGCGGGTGCAGAATGAGAAGGGCTACGCCTGGGACGCCAGAGGACTTGACGATCAAGGACACGCCATCATGCAGGTCCATAATATGCGTATGCGCTGGGTTTCGGACCGAGCCGCAGGTACTGACAGATGAAAGCAAATGTGGCAAAGGATTGCGAAGGAGCAACCGTCCATACGATGAATCCCGTTCATCAAAGTGGGCCGGTCTTCTATGCCTCCGTGCCAGAGTGCTCCGCCACCTCCACCGGATGCGCGGCACGTCGGACGGAAAACCGTCGCCGGCTCGTCAGCATTCTCTGGGAACACCTTCGGGCAAAGGAAAATCCTCTTTGGAAACGCTCCCACTTCTCCAACCAGGTCGCACTCCCGATTCAGATAATCCACGATGCGCTGGGCCGGCCCCACCTCCTGCTGGGAGAACACCGGGGCCCGGCCATCTCTTTCAGCACGGCGGGCGAAGAAGTCTGGGCCGCCCTCTGTGGCGACGAGTCGGATATCGGCATCGATGTGGCTGGGAGCGCCGAATTTCAGGATGGCTACCCCATGCACCGGGTCTTCCACATACCCGAGCTCCACCAGGCATTGGAGTTGGCCGGCGGAGACTTGGCCAGGGCTGCAGCGCTGCTCTGGTCGATCAAGGAAGCCGTCGCCAAGGCCCTGGGCTGCGCCTTTCATCTTGTGGACCCGCGGGATATCCATGTTTATCCATCGGCAGTTGAGCATGGCGGGCCTGCCTTTTCCGTGCGCTTGTCGGGGAACGCCCGGATGCGCTTCCCCATGGCCGACCGGCCGCCCATCACGGTCCATTCACTCGCCCAGGCCGGGGCGTGGCTTTCCATCGCCGCCTTGAATTGGTCGCGGCATCGAGTCGCCGGGCTGAAGGCTTGTGAAGCGGACCCGCGAGATTGATTCAGGCACAAATGCACACGATCTGAAAAATTTTTGTGGAATTAGAACCTTTCAAATCCATATACCGGCAGTCCTCGGGTCAATGCATCGATTCGCTGCGTGAGTTTGGGTATGCAATAACCCGTTTGGAATTGGAGCCGAGTGCTTCCTTCGATTCTGAATGGCGACAGTTCAAGGAGAGCTGGAATAAACTGGAAGCGGATCGTTACCTGAAGGCGGCCACAACCTACCGGTTCCGTCGTTATGCCGCTTACGATTATTTTTCTTTGGCAGGGAATCTCAGGCAAAAACCGCATCAGGGGTTTCGGCAAACAACAACCGAAGGGGTGAATAATCCCTACGCGGGACAAGAAAGAATCTTTGCGCCGTTAACCGATGACATCGCCAATGGCCAATGGCTGCGAATATTGATCCAAGCGAATATTGAACTGTTCTCAAGGCTCCTGGCCAATCCCATCAGCCACTGGACGGTAGGAGTTCACCAAATTCGCGTTCTGGGGACATCGTCGGCGGCGGGATCACCCACCCCGGAAGGCATTCATCGCGATGGATACCGTTTTCTGGCGAGTCACCTGGTCAACAGTTCAAATCTGGCCGGAGGCGCCTCGAGAATTTATGATGGTGGGCGCAAGTTGATAAAGGAGGTTGCCCTGCGGCAGCCCGGCGACACAGTTCTGTTGGATGATCGAAGAGTCTATCACGAAGCAACACCTGTTTACCCTTTGAATTCAAATCTCGGAAAGGCCGAACGCGATGTCATTGTTATTTCGTATGACGAGGTTTAGTTATCACCCTCGACAAATCCACATCCGG
Organism: Limisphaerales bacterium; assembly: GCA_003161635.1. GTDB lineage: Bacteria > Verrucomicrobiota > Verrucomicrobiia > Limisphaerales > UBA11358 > UBA11358. Next base: position 30,721 of record PMOA01000124.1, on the reverse strand, counting down.
TCCAAGCTCGGGCCTCCGCGCTTAGTCCAGATGAGCCTCAATGAGTGTCCCGGCACCTCGGAACTCCACCCTCGAGGTGAAAATGTGGCTTCCCATCGCCCCCTTGACATCGCAACCTCAATGAGCCAAGGAGAGGAGACCGACGGGCCATGAATAACCTAGTCTGCAAGTGCGTACCGCGTTTGGATGGAGTGCCGGCGGCAGAACTTGGACGGCTTTTCCCGGAGCCTTCCAACACCGCCCCCCTTCTGTCTCTGTTGCAGGAATCGGGTATTGACGGTTTTAACCTGCGGAGCATCGTGGTGTCAAAAGATGATGCTCCCATTCTGTTGCTGCCGTTGTTTGAAACCCGTTTTGATTTGTCCACTTTTGTGGAGGGATGGATCAAGCAATCGCTGAAAGTGGCAGGCCGTCTCTTCCCGTCTCTTTTTCAACCCCGTATTTTGGGCGTGGGGTTGCTGGTAGGGGAATCGAGTGAAATCGGGATGGATCCTCAAATCGACGCGGGCACCCTCGAGTCGGCGTTCAAAATGGCCTTTGACGCCCTGCAAAGGCTCGCGGCCGAACTTAAAAGCGACATCGTGGCGCTTTACAACTTTAGCCATTACGGCGGACTTCCCGCGGAAGTGCTCAATACATTCCACCGGGCGAAATGTCAGTCTTGTGCCCGAATGCCAATCGATTTTAAGAACTTGGAGGAATTCCTGGCCCGCCTTTCCCGGGCCGCGAGAAAAGATCTGCGCCGCAAAATGCGGGCTGCCCCTGAAGTCCGGGTGATTCGAACCCGCAACATCTCTCCTTTTCTGGACCGGATCTACAATCTTTATCGTGCAACCGTCGAGCGCAGTCCCATGGCGTTTGGCGCGCACAACCGTTTGTTTTTTGAAAAAATCTGTGAGCGAGTTCCGGGCGCCGAATACACGCTTTATTTTGTGCGGGAAGAACTCGCCGCTTTCAACCTTCTCGTCGTAAAACAGGAAGCGATGGTGGACAAGAATTTCTGCATGGATTACGAGCTCGGCCGCAAATACAATCTTTATGTTTTGTCCTGGCTGGAAAATATCCGCACCTGCGTGGAACGGGGAATTCCTCTCTATGACGCGGGCCAGGGCGTGGAGAAAACCAAAGCGCATCTGGGAGCAGCGTTAATTCCAATGTATCTTCTATTCAAACACCGCCAGCCCGTGATTCACCGCTTTCTGGTTGCCTCGCCGGCGATGAGCGAAAAGGTTCTCAGCCGCCTCGGGTTCTGGCCCGCCGCCCCGGATGTGCCGGGCCAGGGCTGACAGGAGCACATGACGAACGAAGCTGAACACGTAATCGAAGTCGAGCATCTGACGAAACGCTACGGCGGGTTGCTGGCGGTTAACGGCATATCGTTCACGGTCAGGAAAGGTGAAGTGTTCGCATTCCTGGGCCCGAACGGCGCCGGCAAGACCACGACCGTCGAGATCATCGAGACCATCCGCACGCCCACGTCGGGAAACGTGCGCCTGCTCGGAATGGACGTTACGCGGATGAAGCGCGATATCGTTCCCCGCATCGGCGTCCTTCCGCAGGGGTTCAGCTCGTTCGACCGGATAACGGTCCGGGAGACCCTCCAGTACTACTCGAGGCTCTTTTGCCGCGGGAAAACCGATATTGACGGGCTGATCGGCCTCGTGAACCTCAAGGACAAGACCCGGGAGCAGTACAAAAACCTCTCCGGGGGCTTGAAGCAGCGCCTCGGAATCGCAATTGCGCTGGTGAACGACCCCGAGGTCGTGTTCCTCGACGAGCCGACGACCGGGCTCGACCCCGGCGCCCGGCGCGAGGTGTGGGATGTCCTGCTGGGCCTGAAGGAAAAGGGGAAGACGGTATTTCTCACCACGCACTACATGGAGGAAGCGGAGCTTCTGGCAGACGCTGTCGCCATCATCTCCAGGGGGAAGATCATCGCGATGGGCTCTCCCCGGGAACTCATCGAAAGCAACGCGAAATACTTGCTGCTCACGCTGCAGTCCATCGGTGACAAAGTCTTTGAAATTGTCCGGAACCTGGGCTTTGAGCCGGTCCATGACAACCACAAGAACATCAAGGTCAGGGTGGCGCAAACGGACGACGTCCTGAAGATACTGAATGCCATCAAGGACGCCGGGGCGTCATTCCTAAACCTGGACGTTCGCAAGCCCAACCTCGAAGAAGTCTTCCTTCAACTCACCGGCGAGGCGCTCCGGGAGGACCCCAAACAAATGGCGTCGAAATGAACCCGCGCATCATCAGTGCAAATCTCGTCGTGAAGCTCACGAGCTTCCACCGTGAGAGAACCACCATGTTCTTCACGATTGCGTTCCCGATCATTCTGATACTCGTGTTCGGCACGATATTCATGAGCCAGGACAACGTGAGTTATCACCTTTGCGTGCAGGACCTCGACCAGACGATTTCGTCCGCACAGTCCATCAAGACCCTCGAGCACGACGGGGAATTCAAGATAACCAGGGTCGACCCTGCCGCCAACGCCACGCAATACGTCAGGGACAACAAGGTGAACCTTGTTCTCGTTATTCCCAAAGGCTATGAAAACTCCCTCATGCAGAGGACGGATTTCGACAACCCCGACGCCTCCGTCACCATCACTTATATATATGACCCCAGCTCTTCTTCGGTTGTCACGAAAATGCAAATCCTGGACGCAGTGTTGGCCGGGATAAACCAGGAGATGTCCAGGATGCCGCCGTTCATCCGATCGGCTCAAAGATCGATACTCACCAGGAAATACCGGTTCATCGAGTTTTTCATCCCCGGTATCATCGCGATGTCGGTGATGACGTTGAGCCTGTTCAGCACGGTGGACTCGGACACGGAGCTGCGGCAGAAGGGCATCATCAGGAAACTTTCCACCACGCCCATCACCCGCACTGACTGGATACTGTCGGGCATTCTGTACCAATTCATACTCGCGGTCATATCCACGATTGTGATGCTGCTGGTGAGCTACGCCGTGTTTAACGTCAGCCTGCATATCGACGCCTGGCTCCCTGCGTTCATTTTGCTTGACGTCATCGCGTTTGTGGGAATCGGGATGATACTCACCCGCTTCGTGAAGGAGGCGCAGAGCGCCGCCGCCGCGGCAAACAGCATCAGTTTCCCGATGATGTTCCTCTCGGGGAGCTTCTTCCCGATCGAACTGATGCCGGGGTTCCTGCAGAAGTTCGCGAAAATGCTGCCTCTCTACTACGTGAACGAGGGGCTCCGGGCATCCATGGTATTTGTGGACAACCTGGCCGCGCTGAAGGATGCCGCGGTCATAGGGGTTTTCGCGGCCGTGGTTTTCATCCTGGGCATCATGGCCACCAAATGGGAAGAGGGCCAGTGATGGCAATGCACCTCCAGAGCGTCATCACCCAGGCACCCTGTCCCCGTGCCATGACCGCCTTGATGGCAGCGACGCTCGCGGTCCTCATCGATCCCATTTTGAGGTTCCGTGATTACCGTGCCCTCCTGAATTCGTTTTCGTTCGCCGGCATCATGAAGTTCTCGGGCACCTTCACGCTGGTTTTCCTGCAGGTGGTTGCCCTGTTCTATCTCATCACCCTCCTCCCGGGACCTCTCCGCGCGGTCGTCCTCCTGTTTTCCGCTTTCGTTGTAGTCATCCAATTATCCTATTGGTTGACTCTATCCCAGTTCATGACCGGCACCGACCTGTTTCTCGCCCTGACCGTCAGCGGGGACCACCGGGTGGCAGCCATATTAAGCTTCTTCAAGCCGCTCGTCTTCTTGTATGCTCTCCCCTACCTGCTCGTTCTGTCCGTACTGATCTTCGTACCCCCTGGATACGCCTTCCGCGAGACCCTTCTCCTCAGCCTCCTACCGGCGCTCTTTCTCCTCGTTTCAAATTACGCCCTCTTCCTCCACGTGCCGGAACGCAGCTTCCATCTGAATCCCCTGACCTCCTTCCTCCGTTCAGCACTTCAATGCAAGTTTGAAAGCCTCCGCGAATATCATGGACTGCGAGACGACCTCCCCCCATTTCCCGCCTCCCATCGGCCACACGACAGCATCATCTATGTCATCGATGAGTCAGTTCGTGGCAGCAATCTCAGCTTGAACGGCTACCCGCGCGCCACCACCCCGTTCCTTCAATCCATCGAAACCCGGGGCCGCCTCAAGAATTTCGGCATTTGTGTCGCCGCAAGTTCCTTTTCACACGTCAGCAATGCCTATCTGATTAGCGGTCACAACGCATTTCCCGACGACGCCTTTCGAACCGACAAGAACCCGACCATCTTCGATTACGCAAAGAAAATGGGGTACGAGACGATATGCATCGACATCAATGAAACCTGCCTTTACTCGCTCATGAAAGCAGCCGGGGATGGTCCCGTGAGAGCCCTGGACCGGTGGATGAACGATAAGACTTTCAAGGAGCGCCTCATCGATCTTGAAACCACGAAGGATTTAGGCGTAGCCCGCGTTCTCAGCACCCTTCTGAATGAAAAAAGCGGCTATTTCATTCTCGTCAACAAGAAGGGTCTCCATTTTCACTATCGCGATAGATATCCGGACGATCCGGCCTCTACGATCTGGAAGCCGGTTATGAAAGCAACGCAAGCCATCGACCCCAGCGCGGCCGGACGTGAGAAGCTCGTCAATACCTATGATAACGGGATACGCTTGCAGGTGGATGAATTCTTCCGGCTGTTTGTGTCCGAAACGACAAATCAGAACTATGTCATGCTGTACACATCGGACCATGGCCAGACGCTGGCCGAACATGGGCAAGCATATACGCATATGAAGCCTGACCAGGAGATCGTCGATGTGCCCGATTTCCTCGTGTCAGGCGAGGGATACAGCAAGAAAGGGCTCTTGGACGGCATCGCCCCCGGCATCAGGGTTTCCCATCTCAACAATTTCGCGACCCTGCTCGACCTGATGAGCGTACCGGTCTCTTTGCGGGTTCGTCCTTACGACAAATCGATTTTTGCTTTGACGGAAGAGGACAACAAAGAGCGTTACTATATGAGCGGCTCTCTTTATGGATTAGGCGATTACGTGGTGAAGAGCATACCTGCGCCACCGGAAGCGGGGTGGGGCGTTTCGAGACCTGTCGGCCAATGATACAAGGCAAGAAGATGAAAATAAAACTTATCGCTCCGCATGAACATGGTGAGGACGCTTTATCCAGCCCTTTCCCGCTGCAGAAGACGGGGTGCTTAAAATCGTGAAAACTCTTTCCTTAGACCTCATGTTCTCTCCATTATGGCGCGTCCGGCGCGTGCGGGCGCTGTCGGATTCCCTTTATTTCATTTCCGTAATAATAAGGCGCCACAAAATAATGAAAGCCCTCATCAGACTTTTCATGCTGATGCCAGCTATTGTAATCGTCGGATGTGCCCACCAACGTGGCGTTATCTACGGTCCAATGCAACCCGATGGTTGGAGCGCCCAGCCAATCTCAATCAACTGCCGTTTTGCCCCGGATGCCGACCTTGATCCCGCCACCGGAGCGCCCGTAGGGGACGAGGGATATTACCTGTATATCCTGACCGAAGCTGCCAATTGGGACTACAGCCACACAACGGCGCTTCTCCTCTCAATTTGGCAGCGTCCGTGGGGGCATAGTTGGCTCATCCTGGAAAGTCCCCAGGAGCGCCTGGAGTGCGGCCACACCGGCGACCTCGGGCAAGCGACACCACGTTACCATGATGGCGTGTTTCAGAGGATTCGGAATGGGGATCCCAATCCCATCGCTTATTTGTGGCAGACGAGGTCCGATGGCAAATTCCAGATCGGCAAGCCCAATCGGCCCCCCACGTTCGTCTGGCGAATGCCCATTACCTCGCGACGGTATCAACTGATCCATGAATACTTGATGCAGCGGAAGTACGACCAGTTTGGCATAAGGTCCTACGACTGCACCGATATGGTGACAGAAACAGCGGCGCTGGCGGGCATCAACCTGATCCACCGCATTCGCCTCACCTTGCCTCCGGAAAAGAGGTTTTGGGGTCGGACGGTGCGTGCCTGGACGGATCCCCAATACCGCATACTGGAGTACAGCGTGCCCGACGTGCTTGAGGTGGATCTGCGTTCCCTTGCCCAGTTCGGAATTGGAATTGACGTCACGAAATGGTATCTCTCACTCCCTGCCCCAAAAGCAACGAATTCCCATCCATCATCCGTAAAATCACGATGAAGGACAAACTAATCAGAACGTAATCGGCAACGGTGTTACCGGAGGCAGGGCTGTTCCCCTATCGTAAACCCTCGCCGCACTCGCGGTTGGAATTGGAGGCGAGGGTCGGAATCGGACAAAGCTCACCGATTCTTCGGGGGATGGTGGTTGCAAGCTTTATCGTGGAACAGGTTCATCCGATCATTAGGTGTGACCGTGCCGCGATTGTCATCATAGTCGAAGTAGACGAATTCGGGCGGTCCCTTGAACCAGGGTGTCAAAAGTTGAGTAATGAGTCCTACAGCGGTAGAGGCCAGCTACACCACAACCACACTCGCGGAGGCCGCCTCATCATCACCCCCGTTTATCAACCCCGGCGGAAAAAATTGGGCTCTTTTGAGTCCGTTTGAGTCCATCTGAGCAGGTAAAGAAAACAACTCAATCGGCCCGTCAGTCCAAGTGATTCCCGGGGAGGACGAGTGAGTCCCCAAAAACCTGATCTTTGTGTAAACGAGGCGCACTTCCACTGAGCTAAATGATTCGCCGGTATGTTTGCTGTCAGTGTGAACAGGCAAACACCCTTGTCCTGTGTAAATATGAAAGCGCTGGCCGCCTTTGAATTTAGGTGGTTTCGGGTCTTACAGGAAGCCTAAAAACTCACCCAGTTTGTTCCATTCTGCCGGTGATATGAATGTGTCGCCAACCGAATCTTTCACGCCAACGGTAATGCGGTCGCAAACTTGATGAGCACAAATACTATTCGCCATTACAAGAGTTAAGGTCAGGATGAGGGCGAGCTAAAACACCCATTGAATCTTTCCAGCTTTTGAAAACGACTCGCGGCGGTTCCTTGCGTTCCGTGATTGCAGGCAAAGTTTTCCCTGATATATTCAGGGCGTCCCTTCGTAGGGGGCTTAATTTTTACATGACCATTTTGAATATCATTTACGTCATTGCCGCCGTGTTGGTGTTGTTTGGCGCGGCCATTTTCATTCACGAGTTCGGACATTTCTGGGTCGCGCGGAAGCTGGGCATGAAGGTCGAGGAATTCGCCGTCGGTTTTGGCCCGAAAATTCACAGTCGGAAGCGCGATGGCATTGAATACTCGATCCGTTGGATTCCGGCCGGCGGTTTTGTGAAGCTGCCGCAAATGATTACCTCCGAGGCGCTCGAAGGCCAGTCGGTGGAAAATGTTCCGCCAGCGCCGCCATGGCACAAAATTCTCGTCGCCTTAGCCGGACCGTTCATGAATGTTGTTTTTGCGTTCGCCATCGCAACGGTGATCTATTTTGTCGGCCTGCCGATTCCGGTAAATCCGGCCATCATCGGCTATGTCGAACCGGGATCGGCGGAAGCCAAACTCGGCATTCAGGAAGGCGACCGCATCGTGTCGGTGAATGGCGAGAAGGTGAAATCCTGGCAGGACGTGGTGCTGGACACGGTGGTTGCGCGCACGAGCTTGCTGCCGGTCGTTATCGAACATGACGGCAGGGAAAGCAAATATCAACTCCAGGCAACGACCGACAACGCCATCGGCCTGAAGCAGCTCAATCTCGATCCGCGCGACCATCCCGAAGTAATGGAGGTCATTTCCGGCAGCGCGGCGGAAAGGGCTGATTTGAAACAAGGCGATCGCATCATCTCATTTGCCGGTGTGCCCATTGCCGGCCGCGAGCAACTGATTGACCTTGTTCGCAAACGCGGCGGACAACTTACCGAAATGTGGATTGATCGCGGCGCGCAAAAAGTAGCGCTTAACATCACGCCGACGGTGGATCCGACGACCAAAACCGGTCGGATCGGAGTGGCGTTCGGTATGAGTTCGACGCAAATTTATATCGTTCAAAAACCGGGGCCGACGCCGTTGGAACAAGTGCGCGACGTGATAGATAAAACATTCGCGACCATCGGCGCGCTCATTCATTCACGGGAAACGGGCGTGGGCGCAAAGGATTTGGCCGGGCCGGTCGGCATCCTCGCCATTCTTGCCAATGCGGTGAATAGTGACTATCGCCTCGCTTTGAGTTTTCTGGTGTTGCTCAACATCAACCTTACGATTATCAATTTGCTGCCGATTCCCGTGCTCGACGGCGGACACATTCTGATGGCGATCATTGAAAAAATTCGCCGCCGGCCTTTGAGCATCAAATTTGTTGAATACACCACGACCGGCTTCGCGGTGTTGCTGATTTCGTTCATGCTTTACGTGACGTTTTTCGACATCAAGCGGTTTTCGCTTTTCCGCGCGATGTTCAAAAGTGACGTGCAAATTCAGCAATCGGCGCCGCCCGCGGAAACCGCGCCGGCTCAGCCCAAATAATTCATGCGCTGCTGCGAATCCCCGTTTTTCCATCACCGGCGAAAAACCCGCGAAGTCGTCATCGGCGATCCGGCGCGTGGCGGGGTCATCATCGGGGGCGGCCATCCCGTCGTGAAGCAATCCATGCTTACGTGCGATACGATGAACACCGCCGAATCGGTGAAGCAGACGCTCGATCTCGTCGCCGTCGGCTGTCAGTTGGTGCGTATCACCGCACCGACGGTCAAGGACGCGGCAAATTTGCAGAACATCATTGCCGAACTGCATAAACGCGGCTGTTTCGTGCCGATTGTCGCCGACATCCATTTCAAACCGGAGGCGGCGATGGAAGCGGTGAAGTGGGTCGAAGTTGTGCGCGTTAATCCCGGCAATTACGCCGACTCGAAAAAATTTGCGATCAAGGAATACACGGACGAGCAATACACCGCCGAGTTGAAGCGCATTGAGGAAAAATTCACGCCGCTCGTGCTGGAATGCATTCGTCTGAAACGCTGCCTGCGCATCGGCACCAACCACGGCTCATTGAGCGACCGGATCATGAATCGCTACGGCGACACGCCGCTCGGCATGGTGGAGAGCGCGCTAGAGTTCGCCCGCATCTGCCGCAAACACAACTTCCACAACTTCAAGTTCTCGTTGAAGTCGTCCAATCCGAAAGTGATGATCGAGTGCTACCGGCTCCTCGTCGCGCGGCTGGAACAGGAAGGACCGGATTGGAATTATCCCATTCACCTTGGCGTCACTGAAGCGGGCGAGGGCGAGGACGGCCGCATCAAATCCGCCATCGGCATCGGTTCGTTGCTGTGCGACGGTTTGGGCGACACGATTCGTGTCTCGCTCACGGAGGATTCGCCGCGGGAAATCGAAGTCTGCACCGATTTGCTGGCACAGATTCGCAAACTCACACTTTCGGAGGGGCGAGTTTCACGAGACCCCAATTCAAATGGCGAAAAAAGTTTGGGACTCGCGAAGCTCATCCCTCCGAACTCATTCCCATTTGACCCGTTCCATTTTGAACGTCGTGAATCACCGGAAATCGAGTTGAACGAGCAGTTCAAATGCGGCGGCGAACAACTCATCCGCGTCGTCGTCACCCGCGCCACGTGGGACAAGGTCGCGCCCAAGATTCGCCCCAAGGACGACGTGAAACCGGAGGCGGTCTATGAAGACGTGAACATCGCGGAAATTGACCCAACAAAAGATTTCGACATTAACTGCGAGACACAACTCGTGACTGTAAAAGATGGTGTGAATTTGCCCGCGATTGTTGCGTTTCGTTTGCTCGCGGCGAAACTAAAGCGGCTTGGCCGGAATAATCCGATTCTGCTGAAGGACTGCCTGGAGTTTGGCAGCCGCCGACGTGAGTCGGCGCAAAATTCATCCGCGAAGGGAAGTGCGCCGACTGATCCCGCCATGCGGGACGGCTACGAAGTTCTTGAGCCGAAGATTGCCTTGCTGCGGGCATCGGTCGTCATCGGTTCGCTGCTGGCGGACGGCATTGGCGACGCAATTTTGATTCGTGGCGAAGCCGGCGGCGGGCAATCGCTGCGGCTGGCTTATAACATTTTGCAGGCAGCGGGCTGTCGTTCGTTCAAGACCGATTACGTGGCGTGCCCGTCTTGCGGACGGACGTTGTTCAACCTGCAAACCGTGACGGCGCGCATCAAGTCGCGCACGGAACATCTCAAGGGCGTGAAGATCGCCATNNGTGGAACGCCTCGTGGACCTCATCAAGGAACACAACAAGTGGGTGGAGCCGGAAAGCCCAGTTTGAAATCAGCGCCATCGGATTTGGCGAGTTTGGGGGAGCGCAGCGTCACGGCCGCCGTGTTCAGCGTCCCGTTGAACACCTCACTCGGCGAGACGCCGATTGAATGCGACCGGGACGGTCGCGCTACGTTGCTTTTCCGCCAATCCGTTCCACATCCACCAAATCTTGCGGACGGCCGGTGGCCAGTTTGTTTTGCACGAGCAGAAGTTTAATCCTCTTGGAGTATTGATAATACGACATACTTTTTGAATCCGTTGGCCGGTTTTATCCGGGTGTGCGCGTCTAATCAGTTCGCCCAAAATGTCCAGCCGCTGTTCCGGTGTGAGTGAATGGTAATATTCAAAATCCGCCTTGTCGGCTTCGGCAAAAGAGCGAAATTTGCGGACCGCTTTTTTCCACAGGGAAAGTTTAACAGATTGCCCGCCGGTCGCACAGGAAATTTTCGGCTTGCTCAACGACCGTGATGCCAGTCCCGTCATACGACATTATGTGAGTCGGCGGATAATTCTCCTTCTTCTGGGGGGAGGGGCCGGAATGGGGGCGGGCGTTTCGCTGCCCCATGACCGGCGGCCAATAACGCTTGCCAAATGCGCGCGCTGTATTAAAGTATGCGGCCACTTTTCAAATTATGCATCTGATTGACTTAAACGGAATATTGGCCCAGACAACTGGGCCGCAAACGGCTCAACCGCAGCAGCCCGTTTGGATAACGTTTGCCCCGATGATTCTGCTGGTCATCGTGTTTTACTTTATTTTGATTCGTCCACAGCAGCAGCGCGCCAAGCAGCAGGTTAAATTGATTGCCAGTCTCAAATCGGGCGACAAGGTCGTCACGTCCAGCGGCATCGTCGGTGTCGTCACCTCGGTGAAGGACCGGACGGTTTCACTCCGTTCGGCAGATGCCAAAATGGAAGTTACCAAATCTTCAGTCACGGAAATCCTCGAAGGCGGCGATGCCGTAGAATCCTGAGCCAACCATGAGCCGAAATAAACCCTGGATATTTCTTTTTGTTGTTCTGATCGTCTGCTGGTCGTTTTACGAAATGTATCCGCCGACGTCGCGCAGCCTGGTGCAGGAGTTTGAAACGCGGGCGGTGAACCGGGACACGAACTTTACGGGTATCGTGCAGCGGCTCCAGCCGATGCTACAGGCCGGAACCAACAGCGAGTTTGGCAATTTGCAGGAGGCCATCGGCACAAACTCCATCCAGCCGTATTTCCCGTTCTTTAATGCCAAGAATGAGTTGTATCCGAACACTTTCATCCTGAACCAGCTTCAACGCGAAGCATTGGGCAAAATCAAACTCGGACTGGATTTGCAGGGCGGCACGTCATTCCTCGTGAAAATGGATACCAACCGCTTGGTCTACGTTGAGACGATTACGAATAGTTCAGGCGCAGTCGAGGTGGTTACGAACATGGCCAGAACGGAAGGCGCATTGTCGCAGGCGGTTGAGGTGTTGCGCAAGCGCGTGGATGCTTTCGGCGTGGCCGAGCCAATCATTCAACCGGCGGGCGGCAACCGCATTTTGATTCAGTTGCCCGGACTATCTCACGAAGCGAAGGAAAGCGCCAAAAAGCAAATTCAAAAGGCCGCGTATCTGGAATTCCGGATGGTGAAGGAAGACAGCGACGAGATCATCAAAAACAACGAGCCGATTCCGCCCGGCTACGAGTTGCTCAAGCGCGTTGAACCACAACCCAATGGGCCGCCAACCATCGAGCAGATCATCGTGAAGAAAAAACCGGAGCATGGCTTGGCCGGTGACATTATCGAAAACGCCTATGCCACGCGCGGCAACCTGGGCGAACCGCAAATTGAATTCCGACTGAACAGTGAAGGCGCAAAACGGTTTGGTGAGGTGACCAAAAACAATGTCGGGCAACGACTGGCCATTATTTTGGACGGCGAGTTGTATTCCGCGCCAGTGATCCAAAGTCCGATTGAGACGGGCAATGGACAAATTACAGGTCATTTCACCGTTGAACAAGCCCAGGAACTGGCCAACGTGCTGCAAAACCCCCTGCGCGCGCCACTCACAATTGATTCTTCCTATGACGTTGACCCGACACTCGGTCGGGACTCGATTCGCAGCGGCATCCATGCGTCCATTGCTGGTGTGGTTTTGGTTTCCGCCTTCATGCTGTGTTATTATTTGCTCGCGGGTGTCGTGGCAAACGTCGCGCTGGTCACCAACATCATCATCCTGCTGGGCGTGATGTGCTCCATCGGCACAACGCTCACGTTGCCGGGCATCGCGGGCGTGGTGCTCACCGTTGGCATGGCGGTGGACGCGAATGTGCTGATTTACGAGCGCATTCGCGAGGAACTGGCCAAGGGCAAATCGCTGCGCGGCGCCATCGCCGCCGGTTACGCCCGCGCCTTCGGCACGATTTTCGATTCGCATGTCACGACGCTGATTGCCTCGATCATTTTGATTTTCATGGGTACGGGTGAAATCAAGGGTTTCGGCGTCACGCTGACCATAGGCGTGGCCGCCAGCCTGTTCACCGCGCTGGTGGTGACGCGGCTGATCTTCAATTTTCTGCTCGACCGCGAGTGGATCAAATCGCTGCCGATGTTTCACCTCATTCGCGCCACCAAACTCGACTTTATGAAGCTCGCCAAGCCGGCGTTCATTTTGTCATGGACGATCATTCTCATTGGCCTGGGTTACGGAATTTTTGATCGCGGCTCGAAATTGTTCGGCGTGGATTTTGCGGGAGGTGACAGCACCAAGTTTAGTTTCGCGCAAAAGCTGGACGTGGAACAAATTCGTTCCGCGCTGGCCGCTGCAGGTGAAAAGGATTCACAGATCCAGTATCAAAAAGACGTGGGCGGCGGCACCGAAACGCTCCGCGTGACAACTTCAATTGGCTCCGCTGAAAAAGTCGTGCAAGCACTTGCTGAAAAATTCCCGCAGGCGCGGTTCAAAGCCATCGAACAGCAGCGCGTCGGCGCGGTGATGGGTGACGAAATCAAACGCTCGGCCATCATTGCCTGTTTGCTGTCACTGTTCGGCATTCTGATTTATGTGGCGTTCCGTTACGAATTTTACTTTGCCGTCGGTGCAGTCGTCGCGGTCATTCACGACGTGTTGATGACGATTGGCTGTTATTGCATTGCCAACGGCGTTTCGGGCCGCGAATTTAACTCCACCGTCGTCGCGGCAATTCTGACCATCATCGGCTTCTCCACCAACGACACCATCGTGATTTTTGACCGTATCCGGGAAGACCTGAAACTCGGCGTGCGCGGCTCGTTCAAGGAAATCATCAACCAGGCGCTCAATCAAACCTTGAGCCGGACGCTGATCACCTCGGGCACGGTGTTTTTGGCCACGACGGCGCTTTACGTTTTTGGCGGCGGGGTCATCAACGACTTCGCGTTCACCTTCCTCATCGGCATCCTCACCGGCACGTATTCGAGCATCTACATCGCCAGCGCGCTGGTGTTGTGGTTGCACAAAGGCGAACGTCCGTCCATCGGCGGTTCGCAGGTGACGATGCAAAACATGGCGTCGGCGCGCGTCTGACGGCGTAAAACCATGCCCGGTTTCGTTGAAATCACGCCATGGCACTGGGCGGGTTTCATTCTTTGCGTGCTGATTTTTCTTGCGCTCGACCTCGGCCTGTTTCACCGCCACGCGCGGGTCGTCAAATTCAAGGAAGCCGCCGCCTGGAGCGCGGTTTGGTTTGCGCTGGCCATGGCTTTTGCCGGGGCCATGGCGCATTGGCGCGGACGGGAAGAGGCGATTCAATTCACCACCGGCTATCTCATCGAACTTTCACTGTCGCTCGACAACATCCTGGTCATCGCGCTCATTTTTGCGTGGTTTCGCATCCCGGTGAAATTTCAGCATCGCCTGCTGTTTTGGGGCATTCTCGGCGCGCTCGTCATGCGCGGCGCGATGATTGCCGCCGGTGCGGGACTGATCCGCCAATTCGACTGGGTGCTTTATGTCTTCGGCGCGTTTCTCGTTTTCGCCGGCATCAAAATGCTTTTTTCCGGCCAGGAAACGTTGCAGCCGGAAAAAAACGTTGCGCTGCGGCTCGCACGAAAACTATTCGCCGTTGCGCCGGACCTTGACGGCCAAAGATTTTTCACCCGGCTCGCCGGCCGCCTCGCGCTCACGCCGCTGGGGGTGGTGCTGCTGCTCATCGAAACGACTGATTTGATTTTTGCCTTGGATTCCGTTCCGGCGGTTTTTTCCGTGACGCGCAAAGCCTTCATCGTTTTCACGTCGAACGTCTTCGCCATTCTTGGCCTGCGCTCGCTTTATTTCCTGCTGGCCGGCGCGCTCGGTTATTTTCGCTATTTGAAAATCGGTTTGTCGCTCGTGCTCGCCTTTATCGGTGTGAAAATGCTCCTCGACCCGCACGACCGGCCGACACAGTGGTTTCAAATTGAAATCCCGACCGGTATTTCGCTGCTGGTCGTGGCGGCAATTCTGTCAATTTCCATCGCGCTGTCCGTCACCGCCGCCTGGCGCGAGAGGAGGAAAACCACTCGTGAACACAAATAAACCCGAATCCAAGGAAGGCCGGAAACAGTTTCCAGGCCCGGTTTTTTCGTGTCCATCCGTGTCTATTCGTGGTTCGATGGGCAAATGAAATTCCGCTGGTCGCTCGCGCCGCCGCAACCGCTCCTTGCCGGTCAACTGGCGGCGCAGCTCAAAATCCCGCCATTACTCGCGCAATGCCTGCTCAATCGCGGTTTCAGCGAACCGTCCGCCATTGAAAATTTTCTCCAGCCGCGCCTCAAGAACCTTGCCGACCCTTTTTTGCTCCCGAACATGGCCGTCGCCGTCGAGCGATTGCTCCGCGCCCGCGAACAAAATGAATCACTGATCGTCTTTGGCGATTATGACGTGGACGGCGTGACCTCCACCGCGCTCCTCGTCGAAGTTCTGCGTCCGCTTGGCTGGAAGGTGGATTTTTATCTGCCGAACCGCATGGACGAAGGCTACGGCCTTAGCGCCGATGGCGTCGAAAATTGCCTCAAAAAGTTTCCCGTAAAACTGCTGCTCGCCGTGGACTGCGGCTCGACCGCCGTGGAAACCATCAGCCTTCTGCGTTCGCGCGGCGTGGAGGTCATCGTCCTCGATCATCACCAGGTTTCTTCGCCCCCACCGGCCGCCGTGGCGCTGGTGAACCCGCAAGTTGGAGTTCAGGCTTCAGCCTGTTCGGAGCACGGGGAGGGACAGCCTAAAGGCTGGACTCCAACGTTTACCGAACTTTGCTCCGTCGGTCTCGCCTTCAAACTGGCTCATGCGCTGGTCAAACGCGGACGCGAGATCGGTTTGTCCGGCGCGGCGGAATTTGATTTGCGACCACTGCTCGATTTGGTCGCGCTCGGCACCATTGCCGACCTTGTGCCATTGACCGGTGAAAACCGGATTCTCGCTTCCGCCGGTTTGCAACGCCTTAACATGACGCAGCGGCCCGGTTTGATTGCGCTCAAGCAGGTCGCGCAGTGCCCGCCAATACTCGGCGCTTACGAAGTAGGTTTTCAGCTGGCCCCGCGCCTGAATGCCGCCGGCCGGCTCGAAACCGCGGAGGAATCGCTGCATTTGCTGCTCGCGCGCGATTTGGCCGGGGCCATGCCCATCGCCCAAAGCCTCGACTCGCGAAACCGCGAACGCCAGAAGATTGAACGCGGCATCGTCGAAGAAGTCATGGGTGTCGTTAAATCAAAATTTGATCCGCAGACTGATTTCGTCATCGTCGAAGGGCAATTGCTCTGGCACATCGGCGTGGTCGGCATCGTCGCGTCGCGCGTGCTTCAACAATTTTACCGCCCCACGATCATTCTTGGCGGTGAAGCCGGCGAATGGCGCGGTTCGGGCCGCAGCATTGCCGGCTTTGATCTGGCCGCCGCGTTGCGTGAGTGCGGCGATTTGCTCGTCCGGCATGGCGGGCATGCGATGGCGGCGGGACTGAGCCTTCAGCCGGATAAAATGGACGCGCTCCGGCAGCGGTTGAATGAACTGGCGCGGCGCGCGTTAAAGCCGGAAGATTTGCAACCGCCGCTGTATCTCGATGCCGAAGTCGGTTTGGATGAAATGACGCTGGAAATGCTCGGCGAACTGGCGGGTTTGAAACCAACCGGGCAGGGAAATCCTCCGGTGCAATTCTGTGCGCGGAATCTCACGCACCAACGCCCGCTCCAGCGCATGGGCAAGGAGAAACAGCACGTCAAACTTTGGGTGACGGACGGCGCCGTGACGCACGAAGCCGTTTGGTGGAATGGCGGCGACAAATCGTTGCCCGTTGGGAAATTTGACCTGGCGTACGCGCCGCAGGTGAATGAATTTAACGACCGCCGCACGGTGCAGTTGAAAGTTTTGGATTGGCGACCGGTATAGGACAGGCGTCCCGCCGGTCTCAAATCAAATCCCAGCGCCGCCCAAGCGGAACACAACGATGGAGACAGGCACGACGCCTGTTCTACACGCAAGGTCTCACCTGCCCGCGCCCCATGGGAGATTGCCGAAAGAGGTTGCCTGGACGCGGTAGGCGTGGTTGCTGTGCAGGAGCGCGCGGCGCGTGAGCAGAAATGCCAGCAGAACACATATCGCCACGACTGGACCGGTCAGATTGAAGGGGATTTTGAAGGGGATTTCCGGATAATGGAAAAACACCTGCAACCACAGGGGCACCATGTAGAAACCGAATAGGGTGACAAGCAACAAAGCGCTAGTCTGCATTCCGGCGCCCCGCCAGACGGCAAAGAAAACACACAGCGAGGCCGGCGCGAGAATGAACGTGTAGCTTTTCAAAGCCGTGAGAGCGGCTGGAGTTCCCAAGGACAGTCCGGCGACTCCGGTCACCAGCGCGCCCAGTGCGATAAGCGGCAGAATCGTTATTGCGATCATCACGGCGGCGAGACTGGTCGCGGAAACAGGCAGCGTCCGCAACGAGCGCAGTTGCCACAGGACAGGCTTGAGTTGGTAGAAAATAATTAACCAACATGACATTAAACTCCCCAGCATTGCAAAAGATTCAAAGCCTTGATGTTGCGGGCCATGCCACTGCCATAACAGCGCCATCAGCGCAACCATTGCCGCGATGTGTAAAAATATGCGGATACAAGTGGTGCTGACCAGAAAGGGAATTCCGCCGAAGCCGCCGGGCGCATGGTGCTGGCCGTGCGGATCTTTGTATTGCAGCGCAGCGACGCGGAAGCTGGCGCGGCCCAGCACAAATCGTTCGGCGCGAAGCCAGCCCACGACGGTCAACAACACACCAACTCCCAAAAAGATGGCCAGCTTCAAGGTTTTTTTCGACATATCCTGGCAAAATATCATACTGCCGAAGAGCATCATCATGGACAGCCCGCTAAGGGAATTGGTGCGTACACGTTTCCACCCATTCCCATAAAAGCCGGGCGTGGGGAAAATCGTGGTGAATAATGAGCCCAACCAGAGCAGGGTAAAGAGGCTCGCCATCGCCAGCCGATCCGCAGGGAAAACCTTGTCTGGGTCAAAATGACAAAACGTTCCCGCGCCCAAAAACAGCAGCGCGGCCAGCATGATCGCCGGGATGGCGACGGTCGCCAGCCACCAACTGCGGCCGATTTGTCCGGCCGTCAGCGGCAAAACCGCGACGGCGCGAATGACACCGCGTTGCAAATCAAAATTCAGCAGATTTGCACCCGTCCATAAAGCAAGAAGTAAAATAAAAAATTCAAAGGCATATTTTGCATTGTCGGCGATGATCAAACCCTGCACGAATGCAAACACCGCGCCAAGGGCCAGTATCCACCACCAGCGGCGAAAGTGATCGAGAATCAGCCGTTTCATTCCGCCTCCTCTTCTTTGACCAGCGCGACGAATAAATCTTCGAGCGTCACGCGCATGAGTGAGATTTGTTGTGCCCCGCGAGTTAGCAGCCAGTCGTGCGCTCCACTCTTTTGGTCAATCAACGCGTGCCAGCGATTTTCGTTGTGCTTCAAAATTATCAGGCCGTTGCGGTTTTGGAATTCCGCGCCGTTCTCGGTGAAAAATTCCGCCATGCGAAAGCGATCCACGATTTCGTCCGTGCGGCCTTCGAGCAGCAATTTTCCATTTTTGATCATGCCGATGTGGTCGGCAAAGCGTTCGATGTCGCTCAACCCATGCGACGAAATCAGCACGGTGCGTTCGCCGTCCTCAACGGCTTTGAGCAACTCAGCAAAAACTTGCTGCTTGGAAACGGCGTCGAGACCGGTGGTCGGTTCGTCGAGAATCAGCACTTGTGGCCGGCGAGCGAGCGCGAGCAGCAGGCTTAATTTCGTTTTCGCGCCGAATGAAAGTGTCGCAATTTTGTCGCTGTCGCTCAAATGGAACGCCTTCATCAGTTCGGCGCAATAGGCGTCGTCCCAATCGGGATAAAAGCCGCGCACGAAGCGGATGGCGCGCCCGACTTTGCCCCAGACCTGAAAATTCAAATCGGGGCTGACGTAGGCGGTGCGACGTTTCAATTCCACTTCATTGGCGCGGTGATCAAGTCCGAGCACGCGGATTTCACCGCCGTCATTTCGTCCCATGCCAAAAATCAAATCAATGGTGGTGGTTTTGCCCGCGCCGTTCGGGCCGATGAGGCCGTAAATCGCGCCGCGCGGCACGGTCAGGTCGAGCGGACCGAGTTTGAAGGTGGGATAATTTTTTATCAGCCCGCGGATTTCGATGGCGTTGTTGTTCATATCATTTTTCTTTGATGACTTGGTGGGCGAGTTCGAGAATTTCCGCCAGCTTCAATCCGGCTTCCGCCGCTTCGCGCGCGGCTTCGCGGAACAATTTCCGCGCGGTGTTCAACTTGGCTTCGCAACTGCGGTCATGTCCCTGTTCGGAAACAAATGTTCCCAAACCCTGCCGCCGGAAAATAATTCCTTCGCGTTCCAGTTCTTCGTAAGCGCGTTTGACCGTGATGAGGCTCACGAGCAAATCTTCCGCGAGCGCGCGGAACGACGGCAGCGTCGCGCCGGGCTTGAGGCGGCCTTCGCTGATTTCACGTTTCAATCGGTCAACGATCTGCTGGTAAAGCGTGCCTTCGGCCGCCGGTGAAATCGGCCCGATCAACAGGGATTTGCGGTCATGCGACATTTGTATTTACTGTTTATACACGATATAAACAGTGAGTCAACACAAAATTTTTGGGGGCGTGGAGGCATTGGAATTTCAGCGGAGGGGCAAGGCTGGCAAGGAATTCAAGCCCGAACGGGTTCTAAAAATTGACTTGCAATTGGTTTTGAAGTGTCTAAAGTGATTGCGTCTGTTGGACAACTTGTCCTTTCGAGGCATGGAAAATCTTCAAGTGAACGTGGTTCAGTGATGATTTGAGACCCGATGGTCGGGAACAGTCTGGAAAAACGGTTGGTCTTGAACAGCAAATCATTAAATGAGCACGAAACTGTTTGTTGGAAATCTTTCCTTCAACACCACTGAAAATGACCTGCAAGAGGCGTTTGCCGCCCACGGCACGGTCGTCGAAGCCAACCTCATGATGGACCGGATGAGCGGCCGCTCGCGCGGCTTTGCCTTCGTCACGATGTCCACACCTGAGGAAGCGCAAAAGGCGATTGCAGCCATGAACGGCGCGACGCTGGGCGACCGTCAATTGACGGTCAATATCGCCCGTCCGAAAGAGGAACGTCCCCGTGGTGACCGTGGTCCGCGCCGTGACTTCGGTGGCGGTGGCGGTGGCGGTGGCGGTGGCGGACGCCGGGATCGTTATTAATCTTCGCCGTATGCAACTTTGGCCGGGGCGACGTTCTTAAGGGGCGTCGCCCCGTGCCGTTTTATGGCGCGGATTTTTATTGGCTTTCACGGTGCTTCCTTGGATAAAATCCAGCGTCTTTCATGGAAGAACACATACAGATCGAGGGACGCATTTTGACGGTGCTGGCCGGGACGATGTTTCGCGTCGAACTGGACAATAAACACCAGGTCCTCGCGACAATTTCCGGCAAGATGCGCAAACGATTTGTCCGCCTCACTGCGGGCGACCGCGTGAAAATGGAAATGTCGCAGTATGATTTGAACAAGGCACGCATCGTCTGGCGGTTGGGCTGAATTAACGGGGAAAATTTCGTTGAGGCCGCGCTTGCGTCTGCAACCGGCAAGCAGCAACGTTTACTGCATGAACGCCGCCATTCTTGTCGCCGCCGGCAAAGGCATCCGCATGGGCGCGGGTGCGGACAAATTGTTTCTCGAAGTGGCCGGACGCCCGGTCGTCGCGCATACCTGGCAGCGGTTCGATGGCGCGAAGTGCATCGGCGAAATTATTCTCGTCGTTCGCGACGGGATGGAAAAATACTTCCTGGAACTCGCGGCAAAATTTCATTTTCAAAAACCATTTCGTGTCGTCGTTGGCGGGACGGAACGGCAGGATTCGGTCTGGAACGGTCTGGAGGCGTTGTCGGTGACAGCGGAAATTGTGGCCATTCAGGATGCGGCGCGTCCCTGCACGAGCGGGGAGTTGATTGCCGCAACGGTCAAGGCGGCAGATGAAAGCGGCGCAGCGGTGGCGGCACAACCGGTAACGGACACCATCAAGGAATCCGACGACGGCAGATTCATTCAGCACACGCTTGACCGGTCGCGGCTTTGGACGGTGCAAACGCCCCAGACGTTTCGGGTCGAGGTGATTCGCCGGGCGCTGGCGGAAGCGCGCCGTCGCAAATTGATTTTCACCGACGACACGGCGGCGTGTGAATTGATTGGCCAGCCGGTCCGGCTTGTGTCCAGCGTGGCGCCGAATCCGAAAGTCACGGTGCCGGGCGATCTGGC
The DNA here is from genome assembly GCA_003161635.1 of Limisphaerales bacterium. Taxonomy (GTDB): domain Bacteria; phylum Verrucomicrobiota; class Verrucomicrobiia; order Limisphaerales; family UBA11358; genus UBA11358. The sequence goes on along the minus strand of PMOA01000124.1, from coordinate 9,698 downwards.
GTTCATTGAGACGTTGTTGAAAGGTAAAATTTGATTTTGAACCGCCAGGACACAAACCGTTTCCAAGAACTTGGTGTCCGGACGCCTTTGTGGTAGTTTTCCCCCGTTTATGAAACGACATTTGATTTATGGCTTGGTATTTGTGGCGCTGGTGTTGAATCTGGCGATTGGCGCGCGGATTTATCTGGGGTCGGCATACGCGGCGGGCAAGCAGGACGCGGTGTATCCGAATCTGGAGTTGTTCGCCAACGTGCTTGAAAAGGTGCGCAAGGAATATGTGGACGGCCAGAATCTGACGTATCACGACCTGGTTTACTCGTCGCTCAAGGGCATGGTCGGCTCGCTGGATCCGCACAGCGAATTCATGGACGTGAATGATTACCAGCAATTGCAGAACGACACGGAAGGACAATTCGGCGGACTCGGCCTCGTCGTTTCGATGAGGGACAATTATGTGACCGTCATCGCGCCGATGGAGGATACGCCGGGATTTCGCGCGGGAATTTTGTCCGGCGATCGCATCATTAAAATTGACGGCCAGAGCGCTGAGAAAATGTCGTTGCCGGACGCGGTGAAACTGCTTCGGGGCGAGCCGGACACGAAGGTGACGGTGACCATTCAGCGTCCGTCGTCGGGCCTGGTGAAAAATTTCACGCTCACGCGCGCCATCGTCAAGATGGACATGGTCAAGGACATCAACAGCAAAAAGGAGTTTCCGCTGGGTGATGACAAAATCGGTTACGTCCGCATCGCGGAATTCGGCGACAAAGCCGGCGAAGAACTCGAAGCCGCCTTGAACAAACTGAAAGCAGAGGGGATGAAGGCATTGATTATTGATTTGCGCTGGAATCCCGGCGGCTTGCTGGATGAGGCGGTGGAAGTTTGTGGAAAATTTCTGCCTCGCGGCCAGCTTGTCGTCACCACCGAAGGACGCGATTCGGGCCAGAATTCCGTCCGCCGCGCCGCCGGCAGCGGCGATGAATTTGCCGGCAAGGATGGTTCCCCAAAGCCGATAGTCGTGCTGGTCAATCTCGGCAGCGCGAGCGCGGCGGAAATCGTCACCGGCTGTTTGCAGGATTTGCACCGCGCTGTCATTCTCGGCGAGAAAACCTTCGGCAAAGGCTCGGTGCAAAGCATTTTTCCGCTTGATGACGGCTCGGCGCTGAAACTCACGACCGCCAAATATTACACACCCAGTCACAAGGTCATTCACCAGCATGGCATCACGCCGGACATCGAAGTGCCCATGACCGAGGAACAGGAAGCCGCTTTACTGCTGAAACGCGCGCCGGGCGGGATGGCATCCCTCAGCGAAACAAATCGCGTCAGCATCGAAAACGTTCATGACGTCCAACTCGAACGCGCCAGGGATTTGCTCAAGGGCATCATGCTGTACAGCGCGCTCAACGACGGACCAAAGCCGCAGACGCCGGACAAAATGGCCGCGAAATAATTTTGTTGGAGTTCAAGCTTCCGCTTGTATTCCGACCTTTGGCGTTTATTTGTGATACCAGTTCCCGATAATAATCGGCACCTATTCCAGACGGNNGGCCATCATACCCGGCGGCGCAGCAGCGCCGCCCTACCCATTGCACCGATTGTCTCTGGGAATTGGCATGACAGGCTAAAGCTTGAACTCCAGCATGCATGATTCTTTTGGCCCTTGAAACTTCCTGCGACGAAACCAGCGCCGCAGTCGTGCGCGACGGCATGGTTTTGTCCAATGCGACTTCTTCGCAAATCCAACTGCATGCGGAATACGGCGGCGTGGTGCCGGAACTTGCCGCCCGCGAACATCTGCGGAATTTGATTCCCGTCGTGCAAACCGCGTTACGCGATGCGGGTGTGCAGCCGGGACAACTCGACGCTGTTGCGGCCACGCAAGGGCCGGGTTTACCGATGGCCTTGCTCGTCGGATTCAAGGCCGCGCAAGCCGTCGCGTTCGCTTTGCGAAAACCATTTGTCGGCATCAACCATCACGAGGCGCATTTGTATTCACCGTGGATTTCCACTTCCAAAGTGCTGCCGGCATCCTGCCGGCAGAATAATTCAGTCTGCCAGCAAGATGCTGGCAGCACGCTTGGCTTCGTCGATTTCGGCTCCTTTCAGCCAAACGTTTCGCTCATCGTCAGTGGCGGGCACACGATGCTCGTCCTGGTGGAATCGGAACTGAAACATCGCGTGCTCGGTTCGACGGTGGACGACGCGGCGGGCGAATGTTTCGACAAAACCGGCAAGCTGATGGGGCTGCCGTATCCCGCCGGGCCGGAGATTGACCGGCTGGCAGAGCAGGGGAATCCCAAGACGTTCGACTTTCCTCGACCTTTGCTTAATGACCCCGGTGACGATTTCAGCTTCAGCGGCCTGAAAACCTCCGTGCGCTATTTTCTCCGCGATCACCCGGGGATTTTGGATGACGCGCAACGGGTGCGCGATTTGTGCGCCAGCATTCAGGCGGCCATCGTCGAAGTGCTCGTGAAGAAAACCATCCGCGCGGCGAAACGGAACCACGTCCGTTGTGTAACTGCGTCCGGAGGGGTTGCCTGCAATCGTGCCTTGCGCCGCGAACTGGTGCGCGCGTGCGAGCGCGAAGGTTTTATGCTGCAGCTCGCGGAAAAATCGCTTTGCACCGACAACGCGGCGATGATCGGCATTCTGGCCGAACGAAAATTTGTGCAGCAAATTCCGGCTTCAACATTCGACGAGGAAATCAAACCCGGCTGGGTTCTTGCTTGAGTCGAGAAATCGTCACGCATGGCTGACCGACTGCCCATTTACGAAATCGAGCGCGACATCATCGCCCGCTTAAAAACCGACCGGCGGCTGATTTTGTCCGCGCCGACCGGTTCCGGCAAATCCACGCAGGTCCCGCAGATGCTGCTCCGGCACGGATTGCTCGGCGACGGACAGGTCGTTGTTCTCCAGCCGCGCCGGCTGGCCACGCGGCTGCTCGCGTCGCGCGTGGCACAGGAACTCGGCGTCCAGCTTGGCAACGAAGTCGGCTACCAAATCCGCTTCGAAAATGTCACATCGCCGCGGACGAAAATCCGGTTTGTAACGGAAGGTGTTTTGCTCCGGCAGATGATTGACGATCCAAATTTGCGCGGCGTTTCCGCCTTGATCTTCGACGAATTTCACGAACGCCATCTTTACGGCGACATCACGCTGGCTCGCGCGCTCGATTTGCAGGAGCAGCACCGGCCCGACCTGAATCTCATGGTCATGTCCGCCACGCTTGATGCGGAGTTGTTGGGGGATTATTTATCGGAGCGCCGAACTCTGATTCGGCGTGATGAAGTTGGATCCCAAGCTTCATCTTGTTCGACCGGTAAGCTGAAGCCTGAATTCCAACGCGCCGATTCGGAGATCGGCGCTCCAGGTTGCTCCATCCTTTCTTCCGAAGGCCGTGTGTTCCCGGTCGAAATCGAATACGCCGCGCAGCCGGGTTACACGGACAAACGACCGGTTTGGGAGCAGGCTGCCGAGGCCTTCAGCCATTATGTCCACTCCGGCGGAGAGGGTGACGTGCTGGTGTTCATGCCGGGCGGTTTTGAGATTTCGCAGACCATCGAGGCCATCCGTCACACTTCGGAGTCGAAAGGTTTTATTTTGCTTCCGTTGCACGGCGAACTTTCCCCCAAAGACCAGGACGCCGCGGTGGCGCGTTACGGCCAGCGCAAAGTGGTCGTTTCCACCAACGTCGCCGAGACCTCGCTGACCATTGACGGCATCCGGCTGGTGATTGACAGCGGCCTGGCGCGCATTCCGCGTTACGATCCGTATCGCGGCATCAACACGCTGCTCATCGAGAAGATCAGTCAATCGTCAGCGGACCAAAGGACGGGACGGGCGGGTCGCACCGCGCCGGGTGTTTGCATGAGGCTTTGGTCGCGGGAGGAACACGGCCACCGCGCGGTGCAGGAACTGCCGGAAATCAAGCGGCTCGATCTGGCCGAAGTGGTGCTCACGCTCAAAGCTGCCGGGGTCGAAGATTTGCGGAAATTCCGCTGGCTCGAACCGCCAAACGAACAAAGCCTGACCCACGCGGAGGAATTGCTGGAAGACTTGGGCGCGCTGAAACCTGTAGCGCAGGCTTTCCAGTCCCGCACTGCGGGATTCGGCGACTTTCCAGTCGCCAGTTCCAACGACGGACAGGAATGTCCGCCGAACCCGCAGACAAGAATGTCTGCGCTACAAATCACTCCCATCGGACGCAAGATGCTCGCGTTTCCGTTGCACCCGCGTTACTCGCGCATGTTGCTCGCCGCCCACGAGTATGGTTGCGTCCACCAGGCCTGCCTTGTCGCCGCGCTCACGCAGGGGCGCGATTTGCTGCTCCGCAACGTGGACCGCGACACAAACTCACTCCGCGAGGATTTGCTGGGGGAGAAGGCGTCGTCGGATTTCTGGATTCTCATGCGGGCGTGGACTTATGCGGCCAAAAATCAATTCCGCCTCGACGCCTGCCGCCGGCTTGGCATCCACGCCGTGACCGCACGGCAAGTCGGGCCGTTGTTTGATCAGTTCCTTCGCATTGCCAAAGACGAAGGTCTCGATGTGAAACCGCGCGAGGTGAAGGACGAGGCGTTGCAGAAGTGCATTCTCATCGGGTTTTCCGACCGCGTGGCGCGGCGGCTTGACCAGGGCACGCTCCGTTGTGAATTGGTTCACAATCGCCGCGGTGTGCTGGCGCGCGAAAGCGCCGTGCAACACAGTCCCTTGTTCGTTGCTGCCGAAGTCCGCGAAGTCGAGGGCCGGGAAGTGAACACCATTCTTTCACTTGCCACCGCCATTGAAGTGGACTGGCTGCGCGAATTTTATCCCGAGGACATGGAATCCAGCCTGCACGTCCAGTTCGATTCAACGGCGAAGCGGGTGCAAGCTGCGGAGTTGTTGAAGTTTCGCGGCCTGGCGCTGTCGGCCAAACGCGTTGAACCGCCGCCTGCCGACATGGCGGCACAATTGCTGGCCGATGAGATTATTGCCGAACGATTGCCGTTGCCGAATTGGGATCACAGCGTCGAGCAATGGCTGTTGCGGCTGCGCCTGCTTTGCCAGCATTGCCCCGAGCTCCAGCTTCCGCCCATCACCGAAGACGATCGCAAGCACATCATCGGGCAGCTTTGTCACGGCGCGGTGAGTTACAAGGACATCAAGGAACGCGAAGTGAAACCGGTCGTGATGTCGTGGCTGTCCGAGGCACAACGCGGGTTGCTGGACAAGCACGCGCCGGAGCGGTTGTCGCTGCCGAACGGCCGCACGCCGAAGGTTACTTACGAGGCAACCGGCTTGCCGCATATTTCGTTGCGTATCCAGGAGCTTTACGACGTGACCCAAACGCCGAAGATTGCGATGGGACGGGTGCCGGTGCTGGTTCACATTTTGACCCCGGGCATGAAGCCGATACAGATTACGCAAGACCTTGCCAGTTTCTGGCGCGAACATTATCCGCGCATCAAATCCGAGTTGCAGCGGAAATATCCGAAACATCTGTGGCGATGAAATTATTCACCGCCAAGTCGAGTCGCGCCTGAGCCTTGGCGTAGGCGGATGGTGTATTGATTTTGTAGCAGTCCCGCATGGCGGGATGAGTCCGCTCATTATTCCGGCGGGAGAAGTTTGAGCCGATTCACATCGGCTGCTACGATTCACGACATGAACGGCATTGAACAACTCTGTCCGAACTGCGGCTTGTGCTGCAATGGTGTCTTGTTTGCCGACGTGGAATTGCGCAAAGGCGATGACATCCAACGATTGGATGAACTCGGGTTGTCGCTGGAGAAAAAAGGCCGCAAACAGGCTTTTGCGCAACCATGCACCTGTTTCGATGGCAAGCTTTGCCGGATTTACAACGAGCGACCGACGCGCTGCCGGACATTTGAATGTGGTTTGTTGAAGCGCGTGCAGATGGGTGAGATGGGCGCGGACGCGGCTTTGAAGACGATTGCGGAAGCGCAACGCCTTGCGGAAAAAGTGCGCGGGCAGCTTCGACGGCTCGGCCAAAGCGACGAGCAACTCGCTTTGAACAGACGTTACGCCCAGGTCATGCGCGAGCCGATTGATTTATCCGGCCCGGAAGACGCGGCTGAATTGCGCGGCGAACTGATGCTGGCCGTCAACGACTTGATGCAAATGCTCCGGCAGGATTTTCTAAAGTAAAAACTGTTGCCTGTTTCGTTTAGTTTGTTCAAGGTGTCATCATGGCTTCGGAAACATTTCAGGCGAGCCGTTGGACGCACGGGAATTTCCTTTTTCCCACCGTCATCGAAGTGACGGACCAGGCGGTCATCCGGCGCAAGCGGTCGTGGTTCAGCCGCGACGAAATCAGTATCAGCCTCACGAAGGTTGCGTCCGTTCACATCAAAACCGGAATCATTTGGGCGGACATTTTGATTGAATCCTCCGGTGGCAGCGACCCGCTGGCGAGTCACGGCCACACGAAAGCCGACGCGCGCCGCATCCGTGAGCTGGTCGAAACGACACAAGGAAGTTTGACCGGCAGAATGGAGCAGGGATGAAATCATGAAAGCGTGCGGCATCCTCGTGTTGTTTCTGGCGGGTTCACTTGTTGCGCGGGCGGATGACGACACGATCACATTGCCGGAACTGGTTCAAGGCGCGCAACAGTGGGCGCAGGAAAATCTCGACACGAATGTTCTCAACGCGCTTCCCGAGGTGGACGAGCGCGCGGTACAGCAATTTTTTCGTGAAGTGCAGCAGCGCTTTCAAGGCGACTACGTGGTGGATATTGCGGCGCTGCGGCAAACAGCCAAAATCATCCTGCCGTTGCTGGAAAGTCGCGAGGAAACCCAACCCTACGCCGCGTGGCTCAGGGCGCGGATGGATTACCTGGATGTCGCGGACGAAATCCGGCTCACGATTCCACCGTCAAAAGTTGAAACCAACCAGCCGCCCCAACCGGTTCCCAATCCCACTCCGCAAAAGGAACGCGAGCTTTGGGTGAAAAAAGTTTCCGGCGGTCCCTGGCCGGCCCTGGCAAAAGAATATGTGCCGGAGTTGAAGCCGATTTTTGCCGCGCAAAAGATTCCGCCGGAACTGGTCTGGGTGGCGGAAGTGGAATCGTCATTTGACCGTCGCGCCCGAAGTCCGGCGGGAGCGGCGGGATTGTTTCAATTGATGCCGGACACGGCCAAACGGTTCGGTCTTTCCTTGTGGCCGCGCGATCAACGTTTTCAGCCGGAACCGAGCGCGACCGCCTCCGCCCAGTATCTGAAATATCTTCACGACCGTTTCAAGGACTGGCGGCTCGCCCTGGCCGCTTACAACGCCGGTGAACGCACGGTGCAAAAACTTCTGGATCGCTATAAAACGCGCAGTTACGACGCCATCGCCGAACATCTGCCCGCGGAAACGCAAATGTATGTGCCGCGGGTCGAAGCCACCCTCTGGCAGCGTGAAGGCGCGAAACTCGAACAACTTTCCGCACCGTTAAGTTAAAGGGAATCGTCCTAACTATTCACCGCGCGCAGCGGGAGCCGGTCCTGGAAATAATGGACGGCGGCGACTGGTGAATCAAAACCGTGGTGTAGCGCCGGCTTTCCAGCCTGCGGGTCCGGGTGACTTTCCAGTCACCCGAAACGGAACTGGAAAGTTCCTCAACCAGCAGACAGGAATGTCTGCTCTACAATAAAAAAGGCCGCGACGAATCGCGGCCTTTTGTTTTTGATAAAAAATCACTTCACCAGCGTTTTGCAAAACCGCTCAATTCGTTCCAGGCCTTTTTCGATGTTCGCCATGCTGGTGGCGTAGCTGATGCGGAGGTAGTCGTCCGCGCCGAACGCGATGCCGGGGACGGCGGCGACCTTCTCCGCTTCGAGCAGCTTCGCGCAGAATTCGGTGGACTTAAGGCCGGTCTTGGAAATGTTCGGAAACAGGTAAAACGCGCCCTTTGCGTTGACGCACGAAATACCCGGAATGCTGTTCAATTTCTGGTGCGCGAAACGGCGGCGTTTGTCGAATTCACTCAGCCAGGTTTTCAAATGATCCATTGAACCGGTGATCGCGGCCAGCGCACCCTTCTGCGCGAACGACGTCGGGTTGCTTGTGCTGTGGCTTTGCACGGCGTCAATGGCCCTGGCAATCGGCTCCGGCGCGGCGAGAAATCCCAAACGCCAGCCGGTCATGCTCCAAGCCTTGGCGAATCCGTGAACGATGATGGTGTGTTCCTGGTGCGCAGGCGAGAAGCTGGCAACGCTCTTGTGCACCACGCCGTCATAAAGCAGGCGCTCGTAAATCTCGTCGCTCATGATGAGCACGCCTTTTTCCACGCAAACGTCGCCCAGTGCCTTGATTTCTTCCGGCGTATAAACGCTGCCGGTCGGATTGCTCGGCGAGTTCAAGATGAAAAGCCGCGTGTTGGGCGTGATCGCGGCGCGGAGTTGCGCGGGGGTGACTTTGAATTCGGTCTGGTCGGTGGTTGGAAGAATCACCGGTTTCGCGCTCGCGAGCTTCACCATTTCCGGATAGCTCAACCAATAGGGCGCGGGAATGAGTACTTCATCGCCCTCCTGGCACGTCGCCAGAATGACGTTGTAACACGAATGTTTGCCGCCGCAGGAAACAATGATTTGCGATGGTTTGTAAGTCAGGCCGTTGTCGCGTTTGAACTTGTCGGCGATGGCCTGGCGCAATTCCGGGATGCCGCTGGACGGGGTGTATTTGGTGAACCCGGCGGCGAGCGCCTTGGCGGCGGCGTCCTTGATGAATTGCGGCGTGTCGAAATCCGGTTCGCCGGCGCCGAAGCCCACAACGTCCTCGCCCGCGGCCTTCATGGCCTTGGCCTTCGCATCAATGGCAAGGGTGAGCGATGGTGACAGTGAAGCAGCGCGTTGAGAAATTTTATAGTTCATAATTCGAGCGCGGAGAATTTACGAATCACGCGGCGAAGCGCAAGAACGGAAATTGAAATACGGCGTTGCGGATTGAACACGGATTCAGGCTGACAGCCCACGCCAGGCGAGGAGGCGAAGACGAAATGGCCGGAGACATTCACAGTCACACCAACCTTTGGAATTACGCCTGAAAACAGGGCATGGCTTCTACGGATAAACCATGCGGAAAAACACCGTGTCGTTGGTGCGCACGATTGGAATGATTTCCTTGTTGGTGGCGGATGAACCGGTGAACGTCGCCCAGTTGGTGCCGAGGCCCCGGGCGAGCGTGTTGGTCTGGATTTCGAGCCGCCAGCCGGTGTGATCCGCCGGCCAGCTCAACGTCAGATTAATTCCGCCCGAATTGAGCGCGGCGATGTTGGTCGCAACGGTGTTGGGCACCACAATGACGCTGAAGCTGTTGGTCGAGTTCAAGTGCGGGTTGACCAAGTCATACGGGTTGCTGTTCGTCACAACCGTCGTGATGGTGTTGGTGGTGAGGGACTGGTTCTGGGCGGGGATCCAGGTGATGACGCCGCTGTTGTCTATGGCGGCTCCCGCCGGCGAGGCGAGCAGCAGATAATTCCCGGTGACGGAGTGTATATTCGGCTCCGTCGCACTGTTCGTAATAAAGAATGGCTTCAGCAAGGTGATGGTCTGGGTCGAAATCGTTGGCAAGACCGGCGCGACGTTCACTTCCTTGACGATGACGGTGAAGGTATTTGTGGCCGTCAATTGCGGATGGGTCAGATCAAAGACATTGCTGTTGGTGACAATAGTAGTAATGAAGTTGGTGCTTGGGCTTTG
>PMOA01000064.1 GCA_003161635.1 Limisphaerales bacterium | reverse complement strand
TTTGCTGAGATGAATGATCTGCTGGATGAAGCGTTTGCCTTCGTCGTCACGCGGATGTGCCTTGCCGGCGAAAATGAATTGCACCGGACGCTGTTTGTCGTGCGCGAGTTTCACAATGTTGTCGAATTGCTGGAAAATCAGCGGCGCGCGTTTGTAAGTGGCAAAGCGGCGCGCGAAGCCAATGGTCAGCGCGTCGGGATTCAGCAGGTGATCGAAGCGGATGAAATCGCCCTGCGTCAGGCGCTGGTTTTGGAGCAACAGCCGGCGGCGGACGAATTCAATCATCTCGCGCCGCAGTTTGTAGCGCAACGCCCAAAGCTCCTCATCGGAAACGAACGACGCATCGGCCATTTTTTTCCAGAATTCAGGGTGATGAATCGCCGACGCCCAATCGTGTCCATATTTTTCGTCCCACATCTTGACCACGCCCTCTCTCTTGTCCTTCATTTTTTCCCGCCAGAACTGGCGCACCGAACCTTTCATCCAGCCGAGCAGGTGAATGCCGTTGGTGATGTGGCCGATGGGAACTTTTTCGACGGGTGTGCCGGGATAAAGGGATTGCCACATGTGACGGCTGACGTCGCCGTGCAGTTCGCTCACGCCGTTGGCGGCGCGCGACACTTTGAGCGCCAGCACCGTCATGCAAAACGATTCCTCCGGATTTTGCGGATCCACCCGGCCCAGGCCCAGCAGTTCCGGGAAGGGGATGGGCAATTGCTGCCGGTATAACTGGAAGGCGTAATCCATCAAACCCGGGCTGAACCGGTCGTGACCGGCCTCGACCGGCGTGTGGGTGGTGAAGATGCATTGCTGCCGGGTGGCGGCCAGGGCGTCGGCCAGGCTTTGTCCGGCGGCCATTTTTTCGCGGATCAATTCCAGCGTCAGGAAAGCCGCGTGACCGTCGTTCATGTGGAAGACCGACGGTTGCACGCCGAGCTGGCGCAGCAGGCGGACCCCGCCGATGCCGAGCAGGATTTCCTGCATGACACGCATCGTATTGTCGCCGCCATAAACGCGCGCCGTCAAATCGCGGAAATGCTCGGCGTTGTCGGGATGATTGGAGTCCAACAGATAGACCGGCACGCGCCCGACGTTCACGCGCCACGCCTTGAAGGAGACGCGGTTCATGTCAATCTCCACGTCGAGCACCAGCGGCTGGCCGTCAGCGCCGAGCACGGGCTCCAGCGGCACGTTTTGCGGGTCCACCAGATTGTAGAATTCGGTCTGCCAGTTGTTCGTGTCAATGGCCTGTTGAAAGTAACCTTCGCGGTAAAACAAACCAACGCCGACGAAGCCGAGGCCAAGGTCGCTGGCGGATTTCGCGTGGTCGCCGGCCAGGATGCCGAGTCCGCCTGCCGAAATCGGCAGCGACTCGTGAAACCCGAATTCGGCGGAGAAATACGCGACGGGATTCTGGAGCAATTGCGGGGCGTTCACGTGCCCCCAGGTGCTTTTGCAGGTGAGATACTCCTCGAAATCATGTAACACCGCGCGCGCGCGGTGCTCAAAGTCGGTGTCCTGCAGGCGCACGCGCAGTTCGTATTCCGAGACTTCGCGCAAAATGGCGGCGCCGTTGTGATAAAGATTTTGCCAGCTGCGCGGCGAGAGTTCCTGAAATAAATCCTGCGCCTCCTGATCCCAGCTCCACCACAAATTGCGGGACAACTTGTTCAAGCCCGCAACCAGCCCGTTCAATTCCGCGCCCGCGACAGGTTTCCTTGTCATACGTCTTTGGTCCTAAATGTTGCGTTGGCCGGCACAAACGGCCGGCCAACGGCGCTGATACTAATTGCGGGCGCGTTGTTCGGCAATAAAAATTGAATCACAATCCGAAAAACCGACAATCCGGCGGCGCGGAGGACTCGTAAAGTTTGAAAAAGTCGAGGGTGCCGAAGGCCAACGTGAGTAAAGGCCGGCCAGGCAGGGGACATTGTTTTGCAACCGGACGGTGGAACGTTTAATGCCGCATGACCTGTTTGGGTTCGCGATCCACAGTGAACAGTCCCCAGTGCTTTTCCGCGCCGAGCGGATTGTTCGTTTCACCCTTCCAATCTTCGTCGAAGGCCTCGAAGAAGAAGGTGGTGATGTTCATCTTGTCAGTCCAGGCGAACAGGTCTTCATAATAGCGCTTTTGCTTTTCCTCGCTGGCGCGGGTACCGAATTCGCTCGCGCTGGACGCCCAACCCGCCTCGGTAATGACGAGCCGGCTGTGAGGCAGGGCATTCCGGACGGCTTGCAGGTTGGCGATGCTATAGGGCATGGCCTCGTCAATGTCCTTGCCCTCCCAGACCGGATACGTGTGAACGGATACGAAATCCAATTCCCTGGCCAGGGCTGCGCCATGATGCGACCACCAATCGTAGTTGTCCGCAACGGTCACCGGTTGGGAAATGGATTTCTTCACCTTTCGGACATAACCGATGACGGAATCCACCGGCACCATGTGATCGTTCCAGTCCACGAGTGCTTCGTTGCCCACCACCACGGCCACGACGGTGTTTGAGTATTGATTCGCCAGGCGGATCACGCTTTCGATTTCCTTGCCATTCTTGAGCTTGTTCGCCTCCAAAACCTCCTTGGGGTAAGGTTCCTTGTGCCAGGGACAGTTGGGATTGTCCACCTCGGCGGCCAGCCAGGCGCCGAGCAGGACTTTCAGGTTCAGCTTGTTGGTTTCGATCAGCCGCAGCACCGCCTCCGAATTGGCCTGCGCATCATACAGCCGAATCAAACCGAAATTGCCCTGCCGGCTCAGGATCTGGAGATCTTCCAGGATTTCCTTGTCGCTGGGGTTGACCGCGCCGTCGCCCCGGTCGGGATGTTGCCCGTGACGGAACCCGGAATAGCATACCGCCTGCTTGAAACCGCCAAGCAGGTCGCTGGCTTTCTGCTGAATGGGCACAACGGCAGAGTTGGTGGTGTTTGCATCCGCGCCGTTGCCAGATGCCGCCGTTGCGGGAAAGGCAAACGACAAAAGGAAAAGTCCTGAGATTCCGGCAAATATTTTCATGAGGAGGTTTTGTTTCATCAGTTGATTATTATTGGAGTTGCGATGGTTTCAACTAAAAACTCAGGCAACCCTCGATTCGGGCCACTTTGCTGGTTCGCCCAAAAATCTCGTCATGAAGAGGTCCCGAGTGTTGACTCAAGTTTCAACCGGCCGGGGAAAATTTCCATTCACGAAATAAAACATCCGGAACAAAAAATCGCTCTGGCCCGGTTGGAGTGCATGGTATGCTCGTCATTGAAAGTCAAAGAATCGTTCTGTTTATGTCCGAATTCGGATAATGGCGCTATTATGCTGTTATAATAATCGAAGGGAGAGTTTCTCCCTCAAATAAGCGAACCCCAACGATGAAAATCCGCACATTCCCCATGCTCCGTTTTCTATTGATTACTTCAATTGCGTTGATGACCAACGGTCTTGTCCATGCCGACAATGGTGATGGCACGAAGGTGCCCACAAAAGAAGGACATCGGGTAAAGTTGATTTATTATTTGTCGGGAGTGGAAGGTCAGAAAGAAGTGGACGCAATCGCCCTTGCGGTGAAAGCCCTCAACACGGTGACTGCGGCGAGTGTGGACACCGGGAGAGGATACGTCAAAGTGGCTTTTGATTCGCAGGATCTCAGTTATCACCAAGTTGCCCAGGCGATCGCTGATGTCGGCATCCGATTTGAGAAAAAATACGATCCACGTGTGGTCATCTCGATTCCCGACTATTCCAAGCCGGAGGTTACGCCAAAAATCAAGGCGATCTTCGCGGACGAAAAGCTCAAGCCCTTGATTTGGATCGAGGCTATTGATGAATCCAAAGGTGTTTTCTTTGTTCATTTCCTACCGCTGAAACTTGATCCGGCCAAGACCGGCACTCAAGGCTTCAATGGCGGTTATCTTGCGCATCCGATCCACATGGTTCCGCCGACGGGACTCGCTCTTCCCTTCAAATATTCCGCCGAGGACAGCCCGGAGATACCGGTTTTCAAGGCCGCCGCTCCCAAAAAGAGTTGAGAATCATGAGCGGCAGCATGCCGGCTTGGTCTGTATTTCAGACTTGAATCAGCCGGTTGATTCCGGCCGTGTGCTACGGCTCCGCAATGACCAGCGCCATGGCAAATCCGTCATACCCTTTTCCGCCCACGGTCTGGATGATGGTGGCGCTTACGCGCGGTTCGGCGGCGAGCAATTCATTGAAACGTCGCGCCCCTTGCACTCTGTCATCGTCGCTGGCGGCGTCGGCCACCGCTCCCATGCGCACCACATTGTCCGCAATGATCAAACTGCCGCGGCGGGACAGCTTGAGCGCCCACGCAAAATAATCGGGATAAGACGGCTTGTCGGCGTCAATGAAGATAAAATCAAACGGGCCGCGACCTTCAGCCGCCAGTTGCGACAACGTTGTCAACGCCGGTCCGAGACGCAGTTCAACGACACCAGACAAACCGGCGCGCGCAATGTTGGCTTGCGCGACTTCGGCGTGTTTCGGTTCCGCTTCCAATGTGATTAATCGTCCATCGGCGGGCAATGCCCGCGCCAGCCAGATGGTGCTGTAACCGCCGAGGGTGCCGATCTCCAGAATGGAACGCGCTCCGCAAGCCTGTGCCAGCAATTGCAGCAACTTGCCCTGGTTCGGCGCGACGTTGATTTGCGGCAGACCCGCCGCGTCGCTGGCGGCCAGGGCTGCTTCCAGCGCGGGATCGCGCGGCACAAACAAGTCCGTGATATAACGGTCAACCGCCGTCCATTTATCCTGATTCATTTTCAATTGAAATATAAAACACCTGAGGCAATTGAAAAACCAAAAAGCCGGAACAATTTCTTGCTCCGGCTTGGGTTTGGTTAAGTTCTGGAATACCCGAATCCCCGAACCTTGCATATCACCAATGTTGGGAACAAGCCGTGCGTGACGCTTTTGCCGAAATATCATGAGAAAACTCGTCCGCTGCCCCTTTTGAATTCACTATTATCTTTTGCACAGCTAAATTTCGTCCGGTGTAGGAAATGAAAAAATACTGGCACGTCATCGGCATCGGGATTCAGAACAACCTGACGTATCGCGTCAATTACCTGGCGCGAACGCTGTTCGGTTTCATCCCGCTGTTCGCCATGCTGTCGCTCTGGCGCACCATCTACGCCGGGAAAGGGCAGGGGAGCGCGCTCGGCGGTTACACCCAGGCGCAGATGATTTTTTACTACCTGCTCGTCGCCGTCGTGGACGTGCTGACGGCGGTGAACGAGGACGACTGGCAGATCGCCGCCGACATCCGCGAAGGCAACATCAGCCAGTTCCTGCTCAAGCCGATTGATTATCTGTGGTACCGGCTGTGCCTGTTTTTTTCCGGGCGCATCGCGTTTATCTCCATGGCCTGTGTGCCGCTGGCGGTTTTTATTTTCTGCTTCCGGGAATATGTGGTTTTGCCGGCCAGCGGGGCGGCGCTGCCTGCCTTTGTGATTTCGCTCGTGCTGACGGCGTTGCTGCAATTCTTTATTTCCTACACCATGGCCATGCTGGCGTTCTGGCTGCTGGAAATTTCCACGTTTATTTTCATCCTGTTCGCGCTCGAATATCTCGCCAGCGGCCATCTCTTCCCGCTCGACCTGTTGCCGCCCGTGATCGGGCACGCGCTCTTCTTCACGCCATTTCCTTCCATGCTTTACGTGCCCATCGCCATTTACATGGGCAAAATCGCCGGTGCGGATGTCTGGCTCGGTTTGCTTGTGCAGTCGCTTTGGTTGCTGCTCGCGTATGCGCTGGCGCGATTCGCGTGGCGGCGTGGCATCAAGAAATACGCCGCGTTTGGAGGCTAATCTTATTATGAGTCGAGAGACGAGAGTCGAAAGTCGAGAGCAAGAAGGGCAGGGGGCCGGCGCTGGGTCCCTCGACCCTCGACCCTCGACCCTCGTCCGCTACAGCGCCATTTACGCCGCGCTGTGGAAGACTTCTGTGACGCGCGAGATGTCGTTCAAAGGCAACTTCCTCCTTTGGATTGTCGTCGAACTGGCCTGGTTCGGGCTGCAACTCGCTTTCGTCGGCGTGATTTTCAGCCAGACCACCACCGTCGGCACGTGGACGGTGTGGCAGGTCGTGCTGCTCACCGGCACGAGCAGTTTCATCCAGCAGATTTACCAGGCGTTTTTCCTCGTGAACTGCACGAACCTTTCCGAACTCGTCCGCACCGGCAAGATGGATTTCCTGCTGTTGCTGCCGGTCAATACGCGCTTTTTGGTTTCAATGCGGCAGGTGGACCTGCCCTCGTTTGCCAACGCCGCTTTTGCCGTTTGCATCATGATTTACGCGGCGGGAAAATTGCATTTGCACCCGGTCGCCGGACAACTCCTCGGCTTTGGCGCGTTGTGTGTCATCGGGATTTTGGTGCATTACTCGCTCATGTTCATGCTTGCCTCGGTGAGCTTTTGGACGGTGCGCGCGCAAGGCATTGTGTGGGGCTACTTCAATTTGTTTAACATCGCGCGGATGCCGGACGAGGCGTTTCACGGGGCGTTCAAAGCGGTGTTCACCTTCGCGTTGCCCGTGCTGCTGGTGTCCAATGTGCCGGTGCGCGTGCTGGCGGACAAATTGACTTCGCCCACCATGTGGTTGGTGCTGATCGGCTTGGGTGTCGCCTGGGCGCTCATTTCCGAATGGTTCTGGCGTTTCTCCATCCGCCGTTACACCAGCGCGAGCACGTGAATGTAGCAGCCCCGCAAAGCGGGATGAGTCCGCTCTGATTATTCGTGATTATGGAGCCTTCTCACGTCGGCTCCTACAAACCGGCTCCAAAATTTAATTGTCTTCGCCCTCATCATTTTTTATGTTCGGCGCATGAAAAGAATCTCCTCGTGGCTGCTCCCCATTGTCGCGTCACTCGTTTTTTTAACCGCAACGGAATCATTTGCTCAGGACACGAACGCACCCGTTCCAAGCATCGCCATCATAAATACCGCCATCATTCCGGCGCCGCGCGATGAAAAATGGATGGCCCGGCACGAGGGTTTTGTGCAGGAGGCGCGGAAGGGTGGTATTGATATTTTGTTCTTGGGAGATTCCATCACGGACGGATGGCGCAATAAAGGTTTGAACGTCTGGAACAAGTATTACGCGCCGCGCCACGCCGCCAACTTTGGCATTGGCGGCGACCGCACCCAGCACGTCCTTTGGCGCATGGAAAAAGGCGAACTCGACGGCATCAAGCCCAAGGTCGTCGTGCTCATGATCGGCACCAACAACACCGGCAAGGAAAACGACGCCGGCAAAATCCGCAACACCGTTCCGGAAATCATCGAGGGTGTGCGGGTGGTGGTCAGGGAATTGCGCGCGAAATTGCCGGACAGCAAAATTTTACTCCTCGCCATTTTCCCGCGCGGGACGCTGGACGATCCGCAACGCGCCCAGGTTGCCTTGATTAACACCGTCATCGCCAAGCTCGACGACGGCAGGATGGTGAAGTTCCTCGACATCAACCCGAAATTCCTGGAAGCCGACGGCACGCTATCCACAAACATCATGCCGGATTTGCTTCACCCCAACGAACAGGGCTACCAAATCTGGGCGGACGCCATGGGGCCGGCGCTGGATGAAATGTTGAAGTAATTGGAGATGGGCGGCACTATTCGCCCAATGCCTTGGCGACGGCTTGCGTCAATTCGTCGCCCCGCAAATCCCGGCCGATGATTTTGCCATTACCATCGAGGAGATAGGTGGCCGGGATGCTCTCAATGCCATAATTCACTGCCAGTTTGTTCTGCCAGCCCTGCCCGTCGAAGAATTGCGGCCAGGTCATGTTCATGGATTTGGTGAACCCGGTGAGTTTTGCCTGATCCTGATCCAGGCTGACGCCGATGATCTCAAATCCTTGGTCGTGATATTTTTTGTAGGTGGCAATGACATTGGGTAGTTCGGCGCGGCACGGCCCACACCACGTCGCCCAGAAATCCACCAGCACCACCTTGCCCTTGTAGCTGGCGATGGAAAGCGGTTTGCCGGCCACGTCCTTTTCGTTAAAGTCGGGGAATTTGGCTCCCACCGTCAGCGCGGCCTGCATTTTTTGGGCCGCCATCTGCGCCGCTTCGCGTTTTTCCAGTGCGGCGACGAATTCCGTGCCTTGGAAGTCAATCTTGAGCTGTTTCACGAGTTCGCTGGCTTTCGCCTGGTCGTGAAAAACCTGATCATACAACATGGCCTTCATGTACACGATGTTGGCGACGGCATCCGTTTTTTCGCCCTGGTGCTCGGCCAGCAGGACATCGAATTGCTTCAGGTCATCGGCCACATCATTTTTGTTCTTTTTGCCGTCGGCCAGGTCGGCTCTGATTTTCTCGACCATGGCCTTGAGTTCGGTGGTGGCGTCGCCGGCAAACGCCGAAGGGGTGAATGGATTCGACGACAGCAGGACGGCGGTCGCGACAGCGAGGAAGAGTTTTGTTTTCATGTTTTGAGCAGAATCAGGTTTGCTTCAATGGATGACTGGGCGAGCAAACCATCGTCTCCCGGCCGGGTTAAGTCAATGCCGGCGGGACCCCGGCCCGCTATTCGTTGTGCGGAATCTTGATCGTGCTCCCGCCGATGAATTCCCGGATCACGGCGTCGCCCGGGATGAGGTCACAGGTTGAAACTTGTTTCTTCGTGAAACCTTCCACCGATTCGAGCAGTGTCTTTATCCGGTCGTAACGGATGCGGGCGTCGAGAAAACCCGCGTAAGGCGCGAAATCCTCCGGCTTGGGCAGCAGACCGCCTTCCCCCATGAAGAACGGCTTGAGCGCGGGCAAATCGAAGGGGAACCCGCCGTTGATAATGTAATCACCCAGTCCCATGAGCGGGATGATGCTGAACAGTTCGCCGTAGCGCACGTAATGCCAGTGCAAAATCGTGCGCAGCGCGCTGTGGTTGCGGTGGCGCGCGTCACGCAACATGCGCCGGATGAGACGCACGTCGGTGAACTGCGTGAGCCGGTTCGTGCTCCCGTCGCCTTCGTACAACACGTTCAGCGTTTCGATGTAGAGACGGAATTGCGCGGAGGCAGCAATCCCTTCGGTGATGGGCGGGTAAAACCCGTGCAGACAATCCAGCAAAAGAATCTGGTCCGGCTCAAGCCTCACCTGCTTGGTGCCCACGCGCCGGCCTTCCTTGAAACTGTAAATCGGCTTTTCAACCGTCTGCCCCTCGAGCAGCGCCCGGAGGTGCTGATTCAACAACTGAATGTCCAGCGCTTCCGGCGTCTCGTAATTCCGGTCATTGATCCAGTCGGTCGGATGCTCGACCAGCGACCAGAAATAGTCGTCGAGATTGAGCATCAAAAAACGCAGGCCCTGTTTTTCGAGCCGCTGCGTCAACTTGACCGTCGTGGTCGTCTTGCCGGAGGAACTCGGGCCGCTCACCCACATCATCCGCAAACGGTTGCCGGCGTTCAGGCGGGACAAAACCTTTCGCGCGGCTTCGTCCAGTGACGTCTCAAAAACCGCCAGCGACGCGGCGATCACCTCCTGGATGCGCCCGCTGCGCACCGCCTCATTGAGGCCGGCCACCGTGTCCACACCCTGCTTGCGGTTCCAGTCGAGGATTTGCTTCATGCGCTCGCGCGGAAAGCCGTTGCCCGCGAAATGCTCCTGCGCAATCGCCCCTTCACGCAGCCAATGCCGCCCCCAGCGATAACATTCGTAGGCGTCGGCGGTGTTTTGGAAACCGTAGCTGCGCAGCGCGTGCAACACCTCGTCCTGGATGGTCTCGATCGGCGGCGGAAAATTCGAAATCAGGTGATGCGGGTCGGAGTTGAGACAGACAATGGCCGCGTCCGCCAGAAAGCCAGCGATGTTTTCATCCGAACCCTGCGCGCTGAAAATCTTGTCGTTCACGCCCGGCAGAAAATCCCGGTGAAAACCGCCGATGGACTCCGCGGCGCGCAAAATGACCTTGCAGATGCGATCCGAATCGAATTTGACCAGCGCCCGGTTGCGCTTCTGGACTTTGACAATGCGGTTTTGAACTGGCATCACCGCGGATTATAATGCAGTCGCATCAAGTTACAAAGCCGATTCAACGCGCCGATGAAGCGGGGCGCAACCGGACACTCCCACTATAGCGGCAGCCATCCCTGACTGCCGTATCGCCCGGCTTCCAGCCGGGTGGTCTGGTGTGGAAGCGAGGTCATGACGTGGGTTCGGTTTTGTGGCCCGGGCAGCAGGATGCCTGCCGCTACAGATCGGGGGCGGTGTCCGGACGCGGCCGATGAAGCGCAAATTCTTGGGGAAATTAGCCGGTCGCCTACCAGTCGGGCAACTTTTGGGTGGAAGTGCCTGGCGCTTTTGGGGTGGAACTGCCGGGCGCAGTTTTGCCGGACGTAGTTTTGCCAGGTGCGGTTTTGGGAACCTGGCCGACGAACGGCTTAGGCCGGGGCACTTCCTTGTAGTCGCGCGGGATTCCAAACAGCGAAGCGTCTAGTGGCCCTTCCTGGGCCGAAATCAGGGCCAGCGTGATCGTCTGGCCGCCGCCGGTGACTTGTGACCTTACCACCATGCCCGGCAACGCGCTCAACGCAGGAGTCATATCCGTGTCCGCACCGGCAGTTTTGTCCAGCACGGCGTAGTCGGCCCGGATCCGGGCGTAATCCGGATAAATTTTGGCCACCCAGACCGTCCCGGTGATGCCACGGGAATTCGACCACGTATAAAGCTCCGTATCGTAGTCGCCCACTTTCTGGGTTTTGCCCGTAGGCCGGGGCACGGGTGCCCGGGACGCGGTGCCCGACGTCTTGGCTTGCTTCATCGGCTGGCCGGGCGATATCAAATACAGTTTCTGACCGTGCATCAGGTTGATGGTTTCGCCCGTGTTCAAATCCGTGATGGTGCTCAAGGCCTGCGGCTGGCCGGCATACATGTCCATGCGGATCTTGGTGCCCTTGATCTTTATTGCGGCCACCCCGTTGTAGTTCGGGGTGACGATTTGCTGTTGCGTGACCAGATCGGCTCGCGCACCGGCGGCGCAAACCAGCGCGAGGGAAATAAAAATTCGTTTCATGGCAGCGCGATAATCGTTTCGGTACGCGGTGAAGAAAAGCAAAAAACATGCCGCAACGGAAAATATCACCGTCCGACCCGGGATTGTTTTTCTTATCAAGCTCAAAACGGCGCGACGCGGAACAAATCCACCGGTTCCACCTCTCACCCTCATTGAAGCGAGTGACGGCAGGAAATCGCAGGGCGGATTTCTCCGGCGCTGGTGCTTTCCCAGCCGAAATAAAATCGAAACCGAAAGGTATCAAATGATTGCAGTCATTCGTAAACAGCAACGCACTGTCCGGCGGTTCATCGGCCTGTGGCCTTGTTGACCGCCTCGGCGCTCTTCAGTCCGGCCGGCCTTCACGCGCAGGGTTATACGGTGAGCAACCTCGTGGCCGATCTTCCGGGTGCGGCGAACATTGACACCAACCTCGTGAATGCCTGGGGACTGGCAATCCTGCCCAAAGACATGCTCATCGTTAATGCCAACGAAAACAGCATTGCCGGATTGTACGGGACGGACGGAAAACCCACCGGCAGTTATCTTGCGGTGAAGTCGGCCCCAGCGGACTGGCCGTGAACCGCGGTGGCGTGTGTGATTACTTTGTTGCCGGGATGGGTTTAGGCGGGCTTCCAAAAGTCCAGAATGTATTCAAACGTAATGGTCAGGGTGATGTAATTGCCCGGCCAGCCAAAGATGCCGACACCGTTCACAAGATTGCGTTTATCCCAAACGATGATATTTCGCAACTCATAGCCAGCGTCAAACAGAGACGATTGAAGCAGCCGCGAATTGGCGGGATTGGAACCTGCCGGGAGGGGTTCATTGAGAATTGAGCATTGAGTATTGTTCATTGGCCATTGGAGTCCGCAGCGGGCACGCGAGCAATTCGCGTCCGTCTTTTCCCTGCCGGGTCTCCTTGCCCGTGTACAAAAAAACCCCGCTCTTGCGATAGAGCGGGGATGAGACGAAGCCTGAATCAGCTTATTTCCGACGACGGAAGATCAACAGCGCCGCGGCACCCAGTCCGGCCAGCGCCAGCGAGGAAGGCTCGGGAATGGGAGCGACGCTGATATGGGTGTAATCCACCGAAACACCAGTGCCATTGCCATTCTCAATGAGTCCCAGTTTGTAGCCAGTGTCTGTAGGGCTCATGCCAGTAAAACCAACCGCAGCCATGTTAATCGTAACTGTGCCGAAGAAAATTCCGCCGCTGGCCAACTGGGTGCCATTCAGTGATACTTCATTAGCGGCGTCCTGCGCATAGTAGCCGTTGTTCCCGTTGACATACGTGCTAAGCTGCAAGTAAGTCGCACCTGAAAAACCGGCCGTATTGATGACATAATTATAACTGATGTCGTAGCCGGCTGGGTTGGCAGCGGCGGCGGCCATTGCAGCGGTGAAAGTGGGGAGATTGCCTGCAGCGCCGGTTTGAACGTTTGCCACCTGGAAACCGCCAAGAGGAATGTTAATGTAGTTCTGGCTGCCAAAGGTTTGGACTACAGCGTGTGGGGTAGTTCCGAATCCTGAATTAGCCCAACCATCATTGGTGCCATCAGAGAAATTGTAAAGAACCGACTGACCTTGCGCTTGAATCGCGCCAAGAACAAGGGCAACTGCTGCTGCCAAACCGAATATATGTTTCATAAGTCTCCTGCTGAATCTGGATTTGTTGTATTGCAGGTATTCGCTTCAGCTCAGGCTGACAGCTCCTACCGTTGGCGCTAGTATATCCAGACCTTTGCTGAAATGCAAGAAGAATTTTCCTAAATCGCTTTGAGCAATTTTGATTGCATCTCAAGGAGCCAAATCTATTCTAATTACCTTACCTTCAGACGGTTATCAGAAAACGGTTGCCCAAAACATTGGTTTGGCTTCTGCCCTTCGTTCCCTGGGTCATGGGAGTTCAGGAGGTGTGACGGGCCGAAAATGGCCATTCCTTGGTTTCATTGGCCGGAGTGCGTGTCCCCGAAAGCTGCGGTCTGCGTCATGGTTCTCACAAATTTGCCCACGCGCTTCACCAAATCCTTCGATTTGCCGTATTGCGCAATTTGATTTACCACCGCGC
>PMOA01000103.1:379-53752 GCA_003161635.1 Limisphaerales bacterium | reverse complement strand
CCGAATCTGCCGCTTGCCAACCAGCTTCGGGTTCTGTTCTAATCCACCCATGCTCAATCAGCAGACGCTCAATCGTCCCGTGAGTTTTTCCCCATCGCCATGAGCTATACCACCAATTATCTCCAATCCGAATCGGTCGTCGCGCAGGGGCCCGAAATCATCGTGCTGGTCAACTGCATGGTGCAGGACGCCATCAAACTCAGCGCCAGCGATCTGCATATCGAGCCGTGGGAAAAAGCCATCGAAGTGCGCGCCCGTGTCAATGGCGTGCTGACCGAAGTGGCGCATCTGCCGCTCGACCTGATGGACAAAATCTCGATGCGTTTCAAGGTGATGTCCAACCTGGTCACCTACCAGGCCGGGCTGCCGCAGGACGGCACGGCCATCGGCGGTCCGGAACTGGAAGGCGTGCAGTTGCGCGTTTCCATTTTCCCCACGACGCGCGGCGAGAAAATTGTGGTGCGGCTGTTCGATCCGAAAGACCGGCGGTTTGATTTGAACACACTCGGCTTTGAGGATTCGACGTTGCATGGGCTGTTGCGCCTGCTCAAACGGACGAGCGATCTGCTCCTGTTCACCGGCCCCACCGGATCGGGCAAAACGAGCACGATGTATTCGGCGCTTTGTTACATCATGCAGCGCGACGGCATCAACATGAGCATCAGCACGGTGGAAGACCCGGTGGAATTCAATCTGCCGATGGTCAGCCAGACGCAGGTCAATCCCGCGCAGGATTTCACCTACGCCGTGGCGCTGAAAAGCATCCTGCGGCAGGACCCGCAGGTCGTCATGGTGGGCGAGATTCGCGACGCGGAGACGGCGGCCATCGCCGTGCAGGCCGGGCTGACGGGGCATCTGGTCATCAGCACGATTCACTCCGGCGTTTCGTCGGGCGCGTTCACGCGGCTCATCAACATGCAAATCGAACCGTTCATGCTGGCGTCGAGTGTGCTGGGCGTGATGGGGTTGCGGCTGGTGCGGGGCAACTGCCCGCATTGCACGCAGCCCTACGAA
Organism: Limisphaerales bacterium; assembly: GCA_003161635.1. Taxonomy (GTDB): domain Bacteria; phylum Verrucomicrobiota; class Verrucomicrobiia; order Limisphaerales; family UBA11358; genus UBA11358. Next base: position 52,738 of record PMOA01000103.1, on the reverse strand, counting down.
CCGGAGCCGAGCCAGTTGAAGATTGTGCAGGAAGCGTTGTTGCCCGAAGCCCAATTCCGCCGGGGCGCGGGCTGCGACCAATGCAATCACACCGGTTACGCCAAACGCATGCCGGTGACTGAATTACTGGCGGTCACCGAGCCTTTCCGGGAAGCGGTGCTGAAGAAACTGCAGACGTCCGCGCTGGAACAGATTGCAATCCAGGAGGGGATGCGCACGCTGTGGCAAAACGGGCTGCAACGCGCTGTCACCGGCCAGACGACGCTGGAAGAAATCATCCGCGTGGTGGCCGTGGACATGATTTGAGCCGGAATGATGCAATTGCCCCGTTGGGTGGCTGCGACGCCTCGTCGCAGTGGGGTGACTGCGGTGCCTTCGCCGCGAGACTCCCATGCACCAAGGAGTTCGTGGTTTTGGGCGGTGGCGACGAGGGCGTCGCCATCAAGCTTGCGCGACGGGGCGTCGCGACTACCTTTGGGCGGTGGCGACGAGGGCGTCGCTGCCACGCCTGCGCGACGGGGCGTCGCGACTACCTTTGGGCCGTCTGAATCGTTGCGGTTTAGACGCCAAACGCAGAAGCTTGCCAATCGCCCGTGCGTTTTGTCTAATCTGCCTGTGCTCAATCAGCAGACTCTGAATCGGCCCGCGAGTTTTTCCGGCACCGGCTTGCACAGCGGCAACCGGGTGAACATGACCATTCTCCCCGCGCCCGCGAACAGCGGCGTGCGGTTTCGCCGCGTGGACCTCGAAGGCAAACCGGAAATCGAGGCGCGCGTGGAAAATGTCAGCGAGACCAACCGCTCCACGACGCTGGCCAAGGGCAATGTGAAAATTCACACCGTCGAGCACGTGCTCGCGGCGCTGGCGGGTTACGGCATTGACAATGCGATTGTCGAATTGGACGCGAACGAGCCGCCCATTGCCGACGGCAGCTCGCGCGAGTTTTGCAAAATTATCCAGTCCGCCGGCATCGTGCCGCAGGCGGAAAATCGCGAGCCTTACACGCCCACCGCGCCGATTGAGTTGCAGGTGGGCGAGACGACGATGACGTTGTTTCCCGACGAGGCTTTCAAAATCACCTGCACCAGCGCGGACAAGCGCGGACGGTTCACGCAATTTTACAGCACGGAAATCACACCCAAAACGTGGGAAAAGGAACTGTCGCACGCCCGGACATTTTGTTTTTTCGAGGAAATCGAATACCTCATCAAAAACGGCCTGATCAAGGGCGGCAGTCTGGAGAATGCCGTGGTCATCCGCGACGACGCGGTGCTCACGACCGAGCCGCTGCGATATCCCGAAGAATTCGTGCGGCACAAGATGCTCGACATCGTGGGCGACCTGTCGCTGCTTGGCCGGCCGATTCACGGGCATCTGATTGCCGTGAAGCCGAGTCACGCGGCAAATTGCGAAATGGTCCGGCACATCCTCGCGCAAATGCAAAAGCCATTGCGCGCCGCGCAGACGTTCGCGCCGCCGCCCGCCAAAACCGCCGGCGAACCAGCATCCGAGACGATGGAAAATCAGGGGGGCGTGATGAATGTTGAAGAAATCATGAAGTTATTGCCGCATCGCTATCCGTTTTTGATGGTGGACCGGATTCTGAAAGTTGAAGAGAATAAAATTGTCGGTCTCAAAAACGTCACGGTGAACGAGCCGTATTTTCAGGGACATTTTCCCGGGCATCCCATCATGCCGGGCGTGCTTCAGTTGGAGGCCATCGCGCAGGTCGCCGGTCTTTTGATGATGAAACACGCCGAGACCGGACGCCAGCTGGCTTATTTCATGTCCGCCGAAAAAGTGAAGTGGCGCAAGCCGGTCGTGCCCGGCGATGCGCTCCTCATCGAAATCGAACTGATGAAAACGCGCGGAAAAATCTGCAAATCCAAAGGCGTCTGCAAGGTGCGCGGGGAGATCGTCAGCGAGGCGGAAGTCACTTTCATGCTCCTCGACGCCGAATGAATTTATGATTTGCGATTTACGCGGCCGTTGTGATATCTGCGGTGAAAGTGGAACAACTTGTAAATCGCAAATCAAAAATCGCAAATCGCATGGTTCATCACACAGCAATTATTCATCCGAAAGCGCAAATTGGCCCGCAGTGTGAAATTGGCCCTTACTGCGTCATCGGCGAAAACGTGGCGCTCGGCGACGGCTGCAAACTGCATTCGCACGTCGTCATTGACGGGTACACGAAGCTGGGCCGGGAGAACGAAATTTTCCCGTTCGCGAGCATCGGGTCGAAAACACAGGACTTGAAGTGGAAGGGTGGCGTCACGCGCGCGGAAATCGGCGATGGCAACACGTTTCGTGAATATGTCACGATCCACAGCGCGACCGGCGACGGCGAAGTCACGCGCGTCGGTTCGCACAACAGCATCCTGGCCTATTGCCACATTGCGCACAACGTCACCCTTGGCAGCCACGTCATCATGTCCAACGTCGCGACGCTGGGGGGACACGTGACCGTCGAGGATCAGGCGGTGATTGGCGGGCTGGCGGCGGTGCATCAATTTTGTCGCGTCGGGAAAATGTCCATGATTGGCGGCTGCTCCAAAATCGTGCAGGACGTGCCGCCGTTCATGATTGCCGATGGCAATCCGGCGGAGACCCGCACCATCAACAAAATCGGCATGGAGCGCAACGGGGTTTCGGAGGAAGCACAAAATGCGTTGCGCCAGGCCTACAAAATTCTTTTCCGTGAAGGTCTGACCATTCCCAACGCGCTGGCGAAAATAGAAAAGGAACTGCCGCAACTGCCGGAAGTCCTGCACCTGCTCAACTTCGTGCGCACCAGCGAGCGCGGCATCAGCAAGTAAGCCGCGTAGCACAGGCGTCCCGCCTGTCTCTGAAATCTGAAATAATTTCACCTTGGCAGCAATGCTTTCTATCGGCTCGCGACTCCCTGAAACTCCTGTCGTTCCACGAATTTGGCAGGGCGGTGCTGCCGCGCCGCCTTGATTCCTTGCCTTCAGACCCACGAGAAGAATGGGCTGCGGGGCACCGCAGCCCTACCACAACAACAAATTTCCGCCATGGGTATTGCACGTCCTTTTCGCCAACGGATGAAAGGTTCCACGGATGAATTCCTTGTTTTTATCAGTTGGCACTTTTCATCCGTTGGCGAGGCGCTTGGTTCAAGCAGATGTTTTTCGTGGTTGATGAATCTTCTCAGGCATAGCGCGAGCGCAGGTTCCACTCGTTCAACAAATCACGCGGGATTTCCGACAGAAACCGGGACGGTTGTTGCATGGCGTCAATGCCGGTGCTGCCGTAACCGGCGCGGATCAGCGGGTAACTCAGATAAAGCTCGTTCTTCGCCCGCGTGATGGCCACGTAAAACAGCCGGCGTTCCTCCTCCTCGCCTTCGTCGTTTTCCATCGAGCGCGCGGACGGAAACAGTCCGTCGCACAGCATGATCACGAACACCACGTCGAATTCCAGGCCCTTCGCCTGGTGAATCGTCGAAAGCCGGATTTGCTCGGCGTCGCGGTTCGCGGCGTCGCCGTCCTCGGCTTCAACGTTGGTGAGCAGGGCGAGCTGGGTTAGGAAATCCTCGACCGAGCCGAATTGATACGCGAACACAGCGAGTTGTTCGAGGTCTTCCAGCCGGTTGCGGTAATTGGCGAAGTTTTCCTTGAGATAATCATCGTAGCCGGCGTCCATCACCAGCCGCAACATTTTCGCGGCGCTCTGGCGGACGATTTCGTCTTCGAGTTGGGAAATGGTCTCGACGAATTGTTTCCAGGCAGTGGCGGCCTTGGTGGGGACGGATTTGGAGCAGGCTTGGAGGGCAGCGCTTCGTCGCTGCCCTGAATTATTGGGCTCCAGCCCTGAATTATTGGGCACTGACGAAGCAGTGCCCTCCAGTTTTTCGTGAAACGCCTTCCACAATTTGTCCGCTCCCTTCGCGCCGATTCCCGGCAACAACAGCGCGATGCGTTTGAAAGCGAGTTCGTCCTGCGGGTTCGCGACCAGCTTGAGATACGCTGTGGCGTCCTTGATGTGTGCCTGCTCGAAAAACCGGATGCCGCTGGTGATGGAGAAGGGGATGTTGAGCTTCGTCAGCTCGAGCTGCAGTTCGAGCGCGTGGAAATGCGAGCGGTAAAGCACGGCGACCTGGTTCAGGTCCACGCCTTCCTCGGGCAGTTCCGCCACGCGCTGCGCGATGAACGCCGCCTGCTGCGCGGCATCGGCACATGTGACGAGTGCAGGCTTCAGCCCGGACTTGCGCGCGGGCGTGAGAATTTTGGTGAACTGGTCCCGGTTCGCGGCGATGGCGGCGTTGGCCACCTTGAGAATTTCCGGCGTGCTGCGGTAATTCGTTTCGATCTTGAAAACTTTCGCGTCGGGATAGCGTTTTGGAAATTTGAAGATGTTTTGAAAATTCGCGCCGCGCCAGGCGTAGATGCTTTGCGCGTCGTCGCCCACGACGGTGACGTTATGATGCCGCCCGGCCAGCAGGTCAATCAGGTCGCTCTGGAGCTGGTTCGTGTCCTGGTATTCGTCCACGAGAATGAACTGGAAACGGCGCTGATAATGTTCGCACACGTCGGCGTGCTCCTGCAACAGCCTGAGCCACAACGCGAGCAGATCGTCGAAATCCATCGCGTTCGTCGCGCGTTTGCGGGCGGTGTAACGTTTCTGCAAGTCGGTGATTTGCGCGGTGAATTGCTCGAAATAATCAAATTGATCTTCAAGAATTTCACCGGTGGTCTTGTGCGTGTTGACCGCGAGCGAAAAAATTTCGCACAGCACCTCGGGCTTCGGAAAATGCGTGCCCTTTGTTTCGATGCCCGCTTCGGCGATGCAGGTTTTGATTAAATCCTTCGCGTCGTCGCGGTCGAGAATGGTGAAATCGCGCCGGTAACCGAGCAAATCGGCGTGCGAGCGCAAAATCCGCGCGCCAATGGAATGGAACGTGCCGCCCCAGAGCGACGGAAGCTGCCGGCCAAGCAAATCGGCGACGCGGCGCATCATTTCACCGGCGGCCTTGTTGGTGAACGTGAGCAGCAGGATGCGGTCGGCGGGAACGCCCTGTTCGAGCAGGTAGGCGACGCGATAGGTAAGCGTGCGCGTCTTGCCGGAACCGGCGCCGGCGATGACGAGGGCAGGGCCGGGCGGCGCGGTGACGGCGGCGAGTTGCTGCGGATTCAATTCGCGCGCGTAGTCAATGTGCAAATTGATTTCGGAACGGAACGGTTCAATAACGTAATCGCGCGACATGGCGCGCCATTGAAATGGCAAACGGGCGATGGCAAAAGGAAAAAAGCCGTGTGAGCGCAAATTTTTTAATTGCAGTCGCAAGTTTTAGTTTGCGCAGATAACGCGATCTGAAAATCGCAGCTACATTTAATCGGCGACGAAAATCGCGATTGCTGTTGCAAATACCGTCCGCCGTTCCTAAATTTCCGAGCATGGAACAGTCGCAATTTACCCAGTACCTCGCCGTGTTGATGTTGCTGGTCCTGGCCATTGCCGCGCCGTTCGGGATGATTCTAGTCTCCACGTTGCTCGGCAAACGCGGCAAGCGCAGCAAAATCAAGGACACCGCCTACGAATGCGGCATGCTCCCCGTGGGCGAAGGCAACCCGCGGATGTCGGTCAAATTCCATCTCGTGGCGATGCTGTTCATCCTGTTCGACATCGAGGTCGTCTTTCTTTATCCGTGGGCGGTCGTTTACAAGGCGATGCTGACTGATGTTTTGCACCCGGAATACCGGAACATGATTTTCGGCTCGATGATTTCGTTCCTGGCGATTTTGTTCGCCGGTTACATCTACGCCGTGAAGAAAAAGGCGTTTGATTGGAAAAGTTGAAAACTTTGGGTGCTGGAGTGCCGGAGTAATGGAGTAATGCAAAACCGACATTCCGACACCCACCACTCCATTGCTCCAATGTCCCCTCCGATGACGATCAAATTTGGCACCAGCGGCTGGCGCGGCATCATCGCGCGCGATTTTACCTTCGACAATGTCCGCCTCGCCACCCAGGGAATCGCGGATTTCCTGAAATCGGAAATCGGAAATCGGAAATCAGAAATTTGTGGGCGCAAGCCCGTGGTTATTCTTGGCTACGACACGCGGTTTCTGGGGCACGAGTTTTCACTGGCCGCCGCCGAGGTGCTCGCCGCCAACGGCCTTGAACCCCTGCTTTGCAATCGCGACACGCCCACACCGGCCATTGCGCACAACATCCGCCATCGCAAAGCCGTCGGCGGCATCAACATGACCGCCAGCCACAATCCGGCGGAGTATCAAGGCTTGAAGTTTTCGACTTGCAACGGCGCGCCCGCCACGCCGGAAGTCACCAGACAAATTGAGGCGAACATCGTCAAGCTTCAGGCGGCGAGCTCCGATGAATCGCGAGCAGGCTGGTCGTTCAAAGGCGTGGTCATCGGCATGTTCCAATGCCAGACGTTTGATCCGCAGCCCGCGGATTTCAAACAACTCCACAAGCTGATTAATTTCGCCGTGCTCAAAAAGGCGAAGCTCAAGGTTGCCGTTGATTTGAGTTACGGCACGGGTCACGGTTATCTCGATGTGCTGCTCGAAAAAATCGGAGCGCAGGTCACGCTGTTTCACAACGAACTGAACCCGCTCTTCGGCGGGCATCATCCTGAACCGAACGCGGAAAACATGGCCGACGTCAGTAAATTCGTCCGCAGCGGCAAAGCGCAGATCGGACTTGGCCTCGACGGCGATGCGGATCGCTTCGGCATTGTGGACAAGGACGGCGCCTGGCTGACGCCCAATCAGGTGCTCACGCTCGCGCTTTATCATTTAAAGAAAAATCGCGGCTGGACGGGCGCGGTTGTGCGCACCGTGCCGACGAGCCATCAGGTGGACGCCGTGGCGGAATTGTTCGGTGTGAAAGTTTACGAAACGCCGGTCGGCTTCAAATACATCGGCGCGCTGATGGAAAGCGAACCCATCATCGTCGGTGGCGAGGAATCCGGCGGCTTGAGTGTCAAGGGCCACGTGCCGGAAAAGGACGGCATCCTCGCGTGCCTGCTGATGGCGGAGTTGGTCGCAACCGAAAAGAAATCGTTGGGACAAATTTTGAAGGAACTCGCCAAACAAATCGGCGAATTTTACACCGACCGCATCAACGTCAGCTTTGCGCCGGAGAAAAAGGACGCATTGCTAGCCAAGCTCGGCAGCGGCTTGAAAAATATCGGGCCATTCAAGGTGGAAAAGTTCATCACCACCGACGGCTACAAATTTCTGCTGCCGAACCGCGAATGGGTCGCGTTCCGCGCCAGCGGCACCGAGCCGTTGATCCGCTGCTACATCGAGGCGAAGTCAAAGGTGAATCTGAAAAAACTTCAAACGGCGTGCCGCCAGTTGCTGGCGGTTTAAGAATTGCTCGCGCTCCTCTTTTGCCCGTGCTAAATCCAAGCGCGGATGAGTAAGCAAGCCGACAAAATAGAAGCTCCAAGCACTTTCCTCGGTGAGGACGGCACGAGGGGGATGAAAATAGCCCAGCGCTTTAGCGCTGGGTAAACCGGCCAAACCAACCATACAAGTCCCGTCAGGGACGAAAGAAAAATGTACTCATTCAACTCCTGCCTAATGCATTGCGTGTTCTCCACCCAGGAACGCCGGCCCTTGCTCACCGCCGCCATCCGTGAACGGCTTTGGCCTTATCTCGGCGGCATCGCCCGCGAGCACGACATGAAGGCTCTGGTCATCGGCGGCGTGGGCGATCATGTGCATTTGCTTTTGAGTCTGCCAGCGACGCTTTCCATTTCCAAGGCGATGCAATTGTTGAAAGGTAATTCCTCAAAATGGCTGTGAGAAACTTTCCCCGAACTCCGGCAACACGACTTCGCATGGCAGGAAGGTTTTGGTTCGTTCAGCATCGGCGTTTCGGGCGTGAAGGACACGATTCATTACATCCAGACGCAGGAGGAACACCATCGTAAAAAAAGCTTTCGCGAGGAGTTGGAAGTTTTCTTGAAGAAACACGGATACAATTACGAGGCGGAGATGTTGGATTGAAATTCTTTCGTCCCTGACGGGACTTATTCGCGTTTATTGGACTTTTTCCCAGCCATAAATGGCTGGGCTATTTTCAAAAAATGCGAGTTAAAGATACGGCGAGAACAAACGCGCCGTGGATTCGCGCAATTTTGCGGGCAGCGAACGTCCGCCTACTTCAGCCAGAGTTGCTTCGCGCACGCTGAAATTTTGTTCACGAATTGCCAATCAAGATTCCCGCCAGGAAAACCAGCGCGCCGCCCAGCGCCACCTGGAACAGCGCCGACGCCCACGGCGTGTCCATGAACCGGTGGCGAACCCACGAGATGATGCCAAGTTCCACCAGCACCACGCCCACGGCGACAGCGACGGCAGTTTTCAAATTCGGAATCAAAAACGGCAGCGTGTGGCCGATGCCGCCAAGCGTGGTCATCAACCCGCATACGAAACCACGCGCCCACGGATGGCCGCGGCCGGTGAGACTCCCATCGTCGGACAACGCCTCCGCAAAGCCCATGCTGATGCCCGCGCCGGTGCTTGCGGCGAGGCCGACGAGAAAAGTTTGCCAACTGTTGTGTGTGGCGAACGCGGCGGCAAACAGCGGCGCCAGCGTCGAGATCGAGCCGTCCATCAAGCCAGCCAAACCCGGTTGTACCACCTGCAACAGGAACAGCCGCTTTTGCTGCGCTGATTCTGTTTCGCTGAGTTTGGTCAGCGTGATTTCCTCGGCGATGTGGGCGTGGTTGCGTTCCTCTTCCGCAAGGTCGCCGAGCAACTGCCGGATGCCCGTATCCGTCGCACGCCGCCCGGCGACTTCGTAAAATCGTTCCGTTTCCAATTCCATGCTTTCGGCGGTTTTTTGAACGGTTTTCAACCCCAGCGGACGCACGAGCCAGACGGAGCGGCGGTTCACAAACCCGCGCACGTCCTGCCGGCGGATGAGCGGCACGTGATCGCCGAAGCGGGCCTTGTAAAGCTCCAGCAGACGATGGCGATGGCCGTCTTCTTCGCGGCGCATGACGCGGAACTTCTCGGCCTGTTCGGGATAATTTTCCTGTAGGCCGTCGGCAAAATCTTCGTACACGCGCGCGTCCTCCTCTTCGAGCGAAATGGCCAGCGCGAGAATTTCCTGTTCGGTAAGGCTGTCGAAGGTTTTCATAAAAATGGACAACAGAATGCCGGACAATCAACGATGGTAGGGCCGCGCTGTCGCGCGGCCTGATTGAAATCAGGGCGGCGCAGCAGCACCGCCCTACCGTATCTTCTTATTTGAATCTTCATAAAAACGGCGAGAACAACCGGGCGGCGGCATCGCGTAATTTCTCTGGCATCGTCCGCGCGTCCGCTTCGGCGAGCGTCACCTCGCGCGCGCCGTGGAGTTTTTTCCCGAGGACCGCCGCCATCGCGTGCGCAAACTCGCGTCCGTAACATTCGACGTTCAGCTCAAAGTTCAGGCGCAAACTGCGCGCGTCCCAGTTGGCCGAACCGAGCAAAACCCAGTGGCCGTCCACAATCATCAATTTCGAATGGTCGAACGGCGGCGGCGTGAGCCAGAGGCGGCAGCCGCGTTCGAGCACCTGCCACCACATTGCGCGCGAAGCCCAATGCACGAACGGCAGATTGTTTTTGGCCGGCAAAATGATGTCCACCCGCACGCCGCGCAGCGCCGCGAGGTTCAGCGCCGTGATGAGCGCCGGGTCCGGCAGAAAATACGGCGTGAGAATTTGCACGGACGTCTGCGCTTCCGCCAGCGCCGCCAGCAGCGTCCAGCGCAACTTGTCATAATCCGCATCCGGCCCGTCGGTGATGACCCGCGCAATGACGTTGCCGGACTCCTTCAATTTGGGGAACCAGATTTTGCCATCAAGGATTTCGCCGGTGGCGAAGGTCCAATCGTTGGCGAAGGCGTCCTGCAATTGCGTGACGACCGGGCCTTCGACGCGGAAATGCAGGTCCTGCACGGGATGGCGCGGGCTGGCGGCGAGCACGTTGCCATGGCGGATGTTCATGCCGCCGGTGAAGGCCGTCTGGCCGTCCACCACAAGAATTTTGCGGTGATTGCGCAGATTGATTGTCGCCACGCGCCACGGCGCAAGCAACGACGACGGCAAAAATTTTGCGAACGGAACTTGCGCGTGTTTCAGTTTGTAAGTGATGGGCGGCCACGAATAGCGCGTCCCGGCGGCGTCAATCAACACTCGCACGGCCACTCCGCGTTTGACGGCACGGCCAAGCGCGTCGGCAAATTGTTTCCCGCTGGCGTCGTTGTCAAAGATGTAAGTGACCAGCGAAATGGAATGCTTCGCGGATTCAATCGCGGCGAGCATTGCCGGAAACGCCTCGTCGCCGTTCACCAGCGGTTGCAAGCGGTTGCCGGGTGTCAGCGGTTGCGCGACGACGCGGCCCACGACGCGCGCGAGCAGCTTCAAATGCTCCGCGCCTTCATGCTCCGGTTCGCCAAGGTCTCCCGGAATCCCCCGGCGGGTGGTTTTATGCACGCCCAGTGTCCGCGCGCGGCGGCGGATGCGATTGACCCCCAGCGCGAGGTAAAGCAACGGGCCCACCGCCGGCATCAGCCAGATGAAGCCAATCCAAAGCGTTGCGGCGCGGGTATCGCGTTTGTGCAGCAGAGCATGGGCTGAGGCCAGCAGCGAGGCCAGTAAATCGAAGCCCGCCGCCAAGTGCGGCCAGAACTGGGAAATTTTATTGAGCCAGTCCATCGCGGGCCAACTTTACGGGCGAAGAACCATCCGTGGCAAGCGTCCCGTGGCGCCGGGTATGGAAGAAAAACATCGAACATCGAATCAAGGAAGTGCTTTTGTCCCAGCCGGGATACCGGCGGGGTTTCACCGAACCCACCGTTGAACAATGGGCTGTCTTCTTCCGCCCTGACGGGCTGCCATCCGTGTTAATCCGTGGTTAAAAAGTTTGCGTCCGCTTGGCTCTGGAGTCAAGGCGGCACGGCAAGGCGTCAGAACATCGTCATTTTTGTTACCACTATTAACAGGTTGTTATCACCATTCAAATTTTCACCGTTTTATAATGCGGGCAGGAGATTAATTATGGAGTTGCCACTGGTGGGAGTCCAATCGCTCCCACTTCGGCGTGGGTCAAAGTCTCCCAAGCCATGTCGTGGTTGACGCCTGTGGGCCGAATCGTCGGGAGAACCGCGGCCATCTTCGGCAAGTTGTATCGGAGCCGATTGTGGTAATGGTTATAGGCGATTTCCCAAGTGGGATGCGTGTGGAAGGCTAAATTTTTTGGCGGCGTGGCGTTGTTCGGTGGCAAGTATTGGGCCTGGAATTCGAGAGCCGCCATGATTCGTTTGGCTTGTTCCGCGTAAAGGTCAACGCCCTGCTGCCGCGCAGTCTCGGCGGCGTTCACCATCGCTGACAAGGCAAGGTTGGCGTGTCCGGAGTCGCGAACGGTTTCTTGCAAAAGTCCATCAACGAATGGCGTGGTAATGCCTTTGTTGCCCCAAATGGGCATCGAGTCACAGTTTGCTGCTTTGAGCGGAGCCGTCCCATCGGTGGACAAATAAATGTAAGCGGGCGCCCGTCCACGCCACATCTTGATGCCCAAATCAAATGTGGCGCGGTCGTCATTGAACACGCCGATGTTGATCAAAGCCTCGCTCATGGAAAGTTCCTTGTTGCCGTTTTCACAACTGCCGTTGATCAGCGATGGCACGTATTGTGTGGTCAGCAGGTTTCGGAATTTCGTGATGTCGGCTGCGCTCCACCCGGTATAAGTATAGCGGATAATTTCGGCAGCCCGTGGCCATTGCTCGGCACACCAGGCGGCTTGAACCGGCCCGTTGGCATTTTTATGACCGCCAGTGAGCGTGCTCGACCACGCGTTCATGATTTTTATCGCATTCTCGGCATACGCTTTGTTGGTGGTAATAAACCAGAGAAGGGCCTGGGTATAAGCGGCCTCGCTGTCATGCTGTTCATCCTTGCAACCGAGATCAGGCTTGGAAAAGGGACCACAATCGCAATTGGTCCACGGATGCGGCGTATAGGAAAAAGAACCGAATTCACTTGATTTGGCTGCTTCAAAGGCGGATTTCCACGGTTCAATCCCCGCAGCCACCTTGCTCCTGATGAAATCCAACTGCGGGCGATTAACCAAAACTCCCGGGTGATAAAAACCCACTGACGATTTCGTTACTCCGGGTGGCAACGTTGTCTGTGTAGCATTGGTATCGGCGAAGGAAGCCGAGACAAATGCCGCGCCGAGAAAAAGCGCCGCAAGAAACCGGCGGCTTAAAATTGGATTTATCGAGTTGATCATGGCTTTAAGTCAAAAAGGCAGGCGCCGCCGCCTGCCTGAAAGACGATTGAATTCAAATTATTGGTTTTGTGGCGGAGTCGCCGGTGCGTTTGTATCAACTGCGCCCGCGTCCTTTTTCTTCTTGCCGCCAGCCTTGCCAGCAGCGGCACCACCAGCCTTGGCAACAGGTTTGCCGAATCTGACTTTCGTGATGTCGAGTTTGCCATCCTTGCCTTTGGTATAGGAGCCGCGAGCAGGTTTGCCCACCACGGCATCGGCCAGCGTCGCCGGCTTGCCGTCCTTGGTCATCTGACTTTCGCCAATGATTAAAAAAGTCTGTTCGCCGACCGTGAACGTCTTCGCGTTCGTGTCCACCGCGCTGACCGTGCCGTAAAATTTGGTCGGGCCTGATTGGTGGTCTGGCGTCGCTGCAGGCGCGGTCGCCGCCGGCGTGTTGGTGTCACCCGCACGCGACAACGCCGGCGTACCGACAATGGCTGCAGCAAAGATGGCGAGGGTTGTGATTTTCTGTATCGTTCTTTTCATAGTTTAATGATTGATGGTTTAATTTACCGTTCACCTCGAAAGATGATAAACTGCCGCCATGGGTTACAACAAAATCTTCCGCGGCGGCAAATTTTATCAACGACCTACACCGTTCGCACCAAAGCAAAACAGTTCGTTGATCGGTCAACGAAGGCGACTTCAGACTTCATCAAGTCAATAGCACATGGCCTCTAAATTGGGACAAAAAAGTCGAATGGGTCTTATGAAAGCTTTCTGTCCCAAATTGCGACCGCTGAGCTATTACTCTGACGAAGCACAAAACATTCTTCCAATAAATTTCTTTCAATGGATAAAATTCGGCTAGGCATCATCGGCATGGGCAATATCGGCAAGTATCACGCCGAATATCTGCTCAATAGAAAAATCAACCGCTGTGAACTTGTGGCGGTGTGCGACGCCAACGTCGCGCCGCTCGAACAATTCAAGCCGCTCAAGATTTTCGGCGACGGCGGGCAGCTCATCCAATCCGGCGCCGTGGACGCGGTCATCATCGCCACGCCGCATTTTCAGCACACGACGCTCGGCATTGCCGCGCTTGAAAACGGCGTTCATGCGATGGTTGAAAAACCGATTTCCTCGCACAAAGCCGACGCGGAAAGACTCATTGCCGCGCATAAAAAACATCCGAAAATTATTTTCGCCGGCATGTTTCAATTGCGCACCGAGCCGCGTTATTTGAAAATTCAGAAGCTGATCAAGGAAGATTTGGGCGAAATCGTGCGCGTCAACTGGATCAACACCGACTGGTTTCGCACGGAGGCTTATTACGCGAGCAGCGGCTGGCGCGCGACGTGGAAGGGCGAAGGCGGTGGCGTGTTGCTCAACCAATGCCTTCACAATCTCGACACGCTGCAATGGCTTTGCGGAATGCCCGCGCGGGTGCGCGGCTTTTGCCAGATCGGACGGTTTCACCAGATTGAAGTCGAAGACAACGTGACGGTTTACCTGGAATGGGCGAATGGCGCGACCGGCACGTTCATCAGTTCGACCGGCGAAACGCCGGGCACAAATCGTTTTGAAATTGTCGGCACGCGCGGCACACTGGTCCTCGAAAACAACAAGCTCACGCTCACGCGCAACGAGGCGGACATGCTTGAATTCAGCAAAACCGCAAAACAGGGTTTTGTAAAACCCGGTTCACGGCCGGAAGAAATTGCTTTTGAAAACGCCGCTGCGCCGCACGCGACGATGGTGCAGAATTTCGTAAACGCGATTCTCGACGGTGCACCGCTCATTGCGCCGGGTGAAGAAGGCATCAACTCGGTGGAGCTGGCCAACGTGATGATATATTCATCATTGCTCGGCCAAACGATGGAATTGCCGATGGACGGCGCGGCGTGGGAAAAGAAATTGAACCAGTTGATCGCGGAATCGAAAATTGAGAAAAAAGTCGTGAAGGTTGCGACGGACGATTTCGCAAGTTCGTTCCGAAAATGATTTTATGAAACTGATGGGTATTGGTGACGAGGCTGCCAACGCGATTGACGGCCAGATTCACGCCACGAAAGAACTCGGCTGGAAATTCATCGAGATGCGTGGGGTTGAAGTGCCCGGATTTCCAAAGGCGAATTTCCACGAAATTCCAGACGCGGCGTTCGACATCGCCGTCAGGAAGTTGGAGGCGGCGGGCATCGGGGTTTATTGCTTTGGCTCGACGGTAATGAACTGGGCAAAAAAAGTTGGCGATCCGTTTGAAATTACTTTGTCGGAAATCAAACGCGCCATTCCGCGGATGCAGCGGCTCGGCACAAAATATGTCCGCATCATGAGTTTCAAGCCGGACGACGACGCGCACAAAATTCCCGCCGAGGTTTTCCGCCGCGTGCAGGACGTGACAAAAATGTTCCTCGACGCGGGCATCCAGCCGGTTCACGAAAACTGCATGAACCACGGCGGCATGAGCTGGCAGCACGCGCTTGAGCTTTTGGGAAAATGTCCCGGACTCAACTGGCTTTTCGATCCGGCAAATCCCATTTTCAATCCCGACCGTTCCAGACCCAAGCCGTGGCCGAAGCAAGATCCTTGGGAATTCTGGACACACGTTCGTGATCATGTCGCGCACATCCACATCAAAGACGCGACCTGGAACGCCGCGAAAGACGACGCGGACTACAACTGGCCGGGCGAAGGACAGGGCCGCGTGCGCGATATTTTGAAGGACGCCTTTGCTCGCGGTTACGACGCGGGTATTTCCATCGAGCCGCACATGGTTTCAGTTTTTCACGACGCAAAACTTCAGTCCACCGACGACGCGGCGATGCAAAGGAATTTTATCGAATATGGCCGCCGGACGGAGCAGCTCGTCAAAGAATTGAAGCCTTGAACTCCGGATAAAACAACCGGTCTGGAATCAATTGATGAGACGTTTCACGCAATTGTTTTCGTTGCTCACAACCGCCTCAACTAGTTTTTCAACACTCAACGCAGCGGAAATAAATGCGCAAATCCGTGTCAACCAAGCCGGCTTTCTCGTGAATGACACGAAGCAGGCGCTTTTGATGGCGACCGACTCTGAAAGCAACGCCATCTTCAAAGTCGTCAGTTCCGACGGCCCGTTTGCGCTCACAGCTTCGGTCGGAAATAAAATCGGTTCATGGAGCACAGTTTATACAAATATTTATCTGCTGGATTTTTCTTCCGTGAAGAAGGCGGGGATTTATTCCATCAAAGTTTACGGAGTTGTTCCGGCGGTTTCGCCTTCATTTCAAATCGGCACGGGCAGCGACGTGTATGCGCCGTTGCTCCGCAATTTACTTTTTTTCTTCCAAGCCCAGCGCGACGGCGCGGATGTTTCATCCGCAGTAATCAACCGCAAGCCTTCGCACCTCACGGACAAACAGGCGTTTGTCTATAAAGTTCCGGCCTTTGGAAAAAACGGAATGCAAGGCGGCCTGGAAAAAACTGGCGGGCCGGTGGACGTTTCCGGCGGCTGGTTTGACGCGGGCGATTATCTGAAATTTGTTCAGACCGCCAGTTATGTGACCGCGATGATGTTGCAAGGCGCAAGAGATTATCCGGCACAGATGGGACACGGCAGTCCGGCTGATTTCACTGCTGAAGGCCGTTACGGATTAGACTGGCTGTTGAAAATGTGGAACGGCGAAACGAAGACGCTTTACATCCAAGTCGGCATCGGTGACGGCAATCAAAGTGTCACTGGCGACCACGACGTGTGGCGGCTGCCGGAGGCGGACGACAAATTAAATGTCCAACCAGGCGACCCGCAATACTTCATCAAATATCGCCCCGTGTTTCCGGCTGGCGCGGCGGGCGCGCAAATCAGTCCAAATCTCGCCGGACGGCTGGCCGCCGCGTTTGCGTTGGGCTATCAGGTTTTCAAAACCAGCGATCCCGATTATGCAAAACGCCTCTTGCTCGCCGCTGAAAATATTTTTGACCTGGCCGCGACGACCAACGTCATTGAATTGACCACGACTTATCCGCGAACATTTTATCCCGAAGATGAGTGGCGTGACGACATGGAATGGGGCGCGACCGAATTGCATCTTGCGCTCGCCGATGGCAAAGCGCCCGCCGGTCTGCCGCATTCCGACGCGACAAATTATAAGCAACAGGCCGCGCACTGGGCGCGGGCTTATCTGGATTCCGGCAGCGTGGATTCGCTCAACCTCTACGACGTGAGCGGTCTGGCGCACTACGAATTGTGCCGCGCGCTGGAAAAATCCGGTGCGGCCACCGGCCTCGAAGTTTCCCGCGCGGATCTTCTTGCCGGCCTCAAGCGGCGGCTCGACAGCGCCGCGAAACGCGCCGCCAAAGACCCGTTCGGTCTCGGCTTCCGCTATGCGGGCGGCGATCCAGTGCCGCACGTTCTGGGCTTGGTCGTGGAAGCGGATTTATATGACGACCTGACTCACACGACGACTTATGCGGACTTTGCGCAGCGGCAATTGGATTTTGTTCTCGGTGCAAACGCGTGGGGAACTTCATTCATCGTCGGCGCGGGAAAAGTTTTTCCATTTCACATGCAGCATCAAGTCGCGAATCTCGCCGGTTCACTCGATGGAACTCCGCCGATTGTATTGGGCGCGACAGTAGATGGCCCGGCACGCGGAAAATCTTCCAAAGGCGGCGACGTGCCGGACGGCGCGCGCGCGACTCCGTGGCCCGGCGGCAAAAATCCTTTTGCGCCGTTTTCCGGAAACGGTGTTCAATACACAGACGACGTGAGCAGTTGGACGACGGTCGAACCGGCAGATGACTACACCATCCCGACCGTGTTGATTTTCGCGCGCCTGGCCAACCAATAATCAGACTTCATTTGCTCGCTGCAAAAAGTCTGTCCATGACTTCCATGTTGCGTTGGGTTTCGACGAGACTGAAATGCGGCGCACGATTGCTTAAAACGGCGTCAGCGAAATCTTCGACTTCAAATCGGTAGCGGTCGCTCTGTTCAACTGAAATTTCGCGACGTTCCTCGCCGACTGTCAATGTCAGCACGCCTGCGTTGTCGAAAAATGTGTCAGGAATTTCGAGCGCGCCTTTCGCTCCGATGATTTCCGAAAATATGCGCTTTTGTGCGTTGAATCCGCAGTTTAGCGACGCAATCAGTCCCGAAGGATATTTCATGAGCGCGGAAAAAATCATGTCAACGCCGTTTGTCCGCACATTTTCAGCGGAAATGGATTCCGGCAACGAACTGCCTGCCTGGCCCGCGATTTCATCCGCCACCATCCCGACGAAATTGACCGGATAGCAACCCACGTCGTAAAGCGCGCCACCGCCGAGTTCGGGTTTGAGTTTGATGGAAGCGGGATTGGCCAACAGAAACCGAAAAGTCGATCCGACAAATTTGATTTCTCCCAGGACACCACTTTTCAAGACATCCAGCACTTTGCGCGTGCGGTCGGTGTAGCGATACATGAACGCTTCCATCAATTGGACTTTGTTCGCGGCGCAAGCGGCGATCATCTCGCGACATTCGGCGGCGTTCAGCGCGATGGGTTTCTCGCAAAGGACGTGTTTCCCTTTTGCGGCGGCTTTGACCACCCACTCGCGATGCAGCGAATTTGGGAGCGGAATATAGACGGCATCCACTTCCGGGTCGCGCAGGAGTTCGTCGTAACCGCGATAAGTTTTCGGCACGTTGAAACGCGCGCGGCACTCGGCCAGTTTGGATTCTTCGCGCGACGCGATTGCATAGAACTCCGAATTGGACGAGCGCTGCATCGCCGGAATGAGATTCTCCCGCGCGATACGCGCGTAGCCAAGGACACCCCAGCGAATTTTTTGGTTTTGAGTCATCATGAAAATTTATTGCTGCCGCAAGGCCATGACCAGATTTCGACGGATTTCCTCGCGGTTGGCCGCGTCGTAATATTCCACCGGATTATAGTCATCGGTCAGCACCAGACCGTGGGACGGTTCGGTTTTCAGAATGGTCGCGCAGGCGTCTTGCACTTGCTGGCGACAAGCCTCATGCACTTCTGAAAAGTCGGGCGAGTTCCGCAATTCCATTTCCGGTTGGTCGGAGACGACGAAAAACATGTTGTCTTTGTCCGCGCGGTGGATGTGCACGCTGTGAAACACGGCCTGCAATGTTTTGTCCAGCGACGCCGCGAGAAAATCCTTGCCCGGCCCCGTCTCGCCGAAAGTATTGATGACCAGCACGCCACTCGGCTTGAGAATGCGCTGCATCGCGGTGAACGCCTCGCGCGACATCAGGTGGGATGGCGAGGAATCGCCGAGAAATGCATCGAGGATGATGGCATCGTACTTTTTTGTGCAGCGGTTCATAAAATGCCGACCGTCATCAATGGTGAGATTGAATCGCGCCGGTTCGAGGTCGAAGAATTTTTCCGCAAGCGGCACGACCGCAGGATTGATTTCAACCACGTCCACTCGCGCGCCCTCCCGCGCAAATTTCATCGGCACGACGCCCACGCCGAGGCCGATGCAAAGCACGTCCTCGATGTTTGTCGTGTAGCCGCGCGCAAGGCCGTGCAACATATAAGTGAACGAGGACACGGCTTTCTTCACGCGAGGATCGTAGTCGTTCTGTGGAAGGCCGTCGTTCAGGTAATAACGGCGCGCGCCATCATCCGTGTCAATCACCTGAAGCCGGCCAAAATTTGAATTCGCGCGGTAAACTTCGTGCCAAGCGTTGCCCTTGTTGGCTCGCTGCTGGTCCTTTGCCACGCCAATTCCGCCCAACAACAGGGCAAAAATAATTCCAGCCACGACGGGTGTGGCGGAACTCCGCTTCCGTCCCCAGCCAAAGAAGTAACCCGCAGCCACGGCCATGAGCGCGCCGGAAGTCGCATACATGGTGATGGAGTTCGGCAGAAACGGGATGAACACATAGCCGATGAGCACTGTGCCCGCGAAGCTGCCGAGCGTGCTGATGGCCGTGAGTCGTCCGACATTTCCGCCCACGCCAGTGACAGCAACAGTCAACACGCGGATAAAAAATGGTCCGACCATTGCGAGCAACGCCAGCGGCACGAAGAACAGAAATGTCGAGGCCAGCAACGAGCCGACTGCGAGGTTGAAGTCGAGGCACCACCAGGCTGCTGGTTCCACGACCAGCACGGTGAGGCCGAGATAAACAGCCGCAACCAGAATCGCCCAATACAGACCGCTCAATTGCGGCGAACGATCCACGAGCCGGCCACCGGCGTAGTAGCCGATTGCCAGCGCGACGAGTGTGACCGCTATTTGCGCCGTCCAGACAAAGTGCGACGTGCCGAAATACGGCGCGAGCATTTTTGCGCCGAGGATTTCGACGATCATGATGGCCGCGCCTGTCGTCGTCGCCGTGAAGTAAAGATACCGGCGCAATCCCGCAGGGAGCGGTGTGGCGCTGGCGGGCGCTTTAAGTTTCGCTTTCAAGTTGGACTGACGAATTTGCCAGGAACGCCCGGCGAATTTTTCATGGCCCAAGCAACACACGGTAGAACCAAGCCGGCACATTATTACTATCGATCCAGGTGAATGGCAACGTCGCAGAATTGCTCACGGTCAGCGCCGTCCAGTTCACGAAGTTGCTCGCGCCTTGGATGGAATAGTCCGGCCCGGTCGGCCCGGTGATATTCAATTTCCAGAAGCCGTTGGTCAGACGGGCGAGTCCAAGCACGGGTCTCGCCAGCGGATTCACTATGATGTTGAAACTTTGCGTCGCGCTCAACGGCGGCGTGCCGCTGTCGGTCACTTTCAGAGTTGTGAGGTTGGTCGTGTTCGCCTGCGCGGCGGCGGGACGCCATGTGAAAATCCCGCTGTTCGCATTCAATACCGCGCCGGTCGGCGCAGTTAGCAGATTGAATGTCAGCGTTTGCGCTGGCGTGTCGGAATCGGTCGCGACGTTGGTGATCGTCAGCGTGACGCCGGCATTGACGAACTGGTTCGAGATCGGCGACAACACTGGCGGCGTGTTCGTGACGTCGCCGCTGCCGGTCACGATGAGCGTGACATTTGTGCTGTGCGTCTGCCCGCTGATTCCGTTGATGGTGACGGTGTTCGTTCCCGCCGGAGTTGAACCCGAAATGGTTATGGTCAGCACCGATGTCCCCGACCCCGTGATTGAACCCGGGTTGAAAAGCGCGCGCGCCCGAGGGCAAACCGCTGGCAGTTAAGGTGACGCTCGCACTGAAGTTGTTGCTGGCCGTCACCGTGAAATTGTTGGTCGCGCCCGCCGCCACAGTTTGTGAAACCGGCGTCGCGACGATGGAGAAGTCGGTGACTTTCAACGTGACGGTCACGTTGGTCGTGAGTGTTCCGAAAATTCCAGTGATAGTCAGGACGTAATTGCCCGCCGGTGTGTTGGTCGCAGTTGTTAATTGTTATGTCAGCTTACGGCAACACATCCAGGTAATAGAAGTTTTGCGGCGCGCTTGGATCCACCGTGATGGTGACGCTGAAGTTCCCGCCGGTGAAAGTGTTGGTCACAACCGGCGTCCACTGGCTCAACGGCAGCACCAGGTTGGTGCTGGTCAGCACGACGAATTGCAGGCCGGCCGTTCCGTTCGTTCCGCTGATCACCAGACTCGTTCCCGACAAACTCACGCTGGTGATGTACGGTTGCGCCGCCGGGCCTGAAACCACTCCGGCGGTTATCGTTCCGTTGACGGCCAGTGTATTCGTCCACGTCAACCCGGTCGCCGACGGCAGAGTCACGCCGCCGCTGAATGTTCCGGAATAGCCGTTCGTCGCAACAAATAGCTGGAAGCTCTGGCCGTTTGTGACCGCACCAGAAATGTTGGTCACAACCAAAGTGCCGCCGTAAGTGATGCCCGCCGCGTCAATCTGATCGTTCCCGTTCGCCGCGCTGATTTTCATCACAGTCGCGCCTGACAACGTCGCGTTGCTGATTACGCTCAAAGTGCCCATGTTGGTGTTTCCGCCTGGTGAAATGGTCGCCAACGCGCCGACGACCAGAAGGCCGTTGATTGTGCCCGGCCCGTTTGTGCCGACACCGCCAGACAAAGTTTGAGCGCTTGCCACCGTCAGTGTCTCGTCACTGCGGCCTGAAACATCAAGCGTCGCGCCAGAGTTGACATTGATGTTTGTGCTGAAGTTAATGGCGCCGTTGGAACCGCCGCCATACAAGGCCAGCGTACCGCCGCTTACGACAGTCCTGCCACTATAAGTGTTGTTCGCTGTCAGGAACAGTGTGCCGCTGCCGTTCTTGGAGAAACCGCCGACGCCGCCGATGGCGCTGGTGATTGTAAATTGCGCGCCGGATCCGACGCTGATGGTGTTGTTGGCCGCGCCCGCAAGAGTCAGCGGACTGTTTAGCGTGTTTGTTCCGCTGCATTTGAGAGTTCCGCCGTTGGTCAAAACAAAATTTTTCGACGGAATAATTCCAATCGTGTCCAGCGTCAGCGTGGCGTTGGAAAAAACCGTCGCGGTTTTGCTCGAATCGCCGAGCGAGTTTTGCGGTGCGGTTGCCGTCGCGGTGAAAGTCAAAGTGCCAGCCTGCACATTGATGTCGCCCAAGCCGGTATCCACCGTGACGCCCCGGAGCGAAACTGAGTTGGTTCCGACTTTCGTCAAATTGAAAGCGCCGGTCAACGCTGCGTCCGCGGTGGCGGTGTTGCCGCTGGAATTGCGGATGTCCCAATCGTTGTTGCCGCCGAAGGTCGCATCCGCAGCCATAGTCACCATGTGCAAAACTTTTGTCGGGCTGTTGGTGCTGTTGTTGACAATCGCGCCGGTGCCGCCGACGCCCGCGCCGGAAACGGTGACGACCAAGTTGACATTTCCATTGCCGAACAAAGCATAACCGTTCACGTCAAACGTTGCCGCGTTGCTCACGGTGACGCTGGTTGTCGAACCGAGGGCGTTCGTGCTGCCGACTTGCAGCGTGCCTTGCGCCACGGTCGCCGTGCCGGTGAACCCGCTGTTGTTGCCGCTCAAGGTCACGACATTGGCGCCGCTTTGCGTCAGCGTGCCCGCGCCGGAAATCACGTTGGTCACGATGATGTTGTCGGCGCGATTGAAAATCAGCGCGCCAGTGTCAGCGACGCCGCCTGAAGGCAAAGTTCCGTTCACGTGGTTGTTTCCAACTTGAATTGTTCCGCCGTTGATTGTCGTGCCGCCGGAAATCGCGCTGTTGGCGTCGTCCAAAATCACCGTGCCGTTGTTGACGATGATGCCGCCGCTGAAATTATCGCCGCCGGTTTCAGCCAGAGTCAACGTGCCGGAGCCTGATTTGACCAGCGTGACGCTGCCGCTGATGCTGCCGCTGCCGCTGAAAACATAATTGGACAGCGTGTTGTTGACGGTGAGAGCGCCGGGAGTCAAGGCCGTCGTCAAATTCACGTTGGTCGTTCCCGTCAGCGTGTCGTCAAACGTCACAATATTTCCCTGACCGTAGGTTGTGTCCGGTCCGGCCGCCGGCCGCCAGTTCGCCGTCGTCGCTACGTCCCAATTGCCATTGGTCTTGCCGTCCCAAGTGAGCGCCGGAACAAATGGGCCATTGGTGAAAACAATATCAATTGAATTGTTCGCCACGTTGTTGGAAATGTAAGCGCCGTAAGCCGGACTCGCGGAAGGCAATGTGCCGAGAGTGAATGTCGTCAAATCGCCGCTGGCACTGCCACCGATCAAACCGTATTGGATGATGGGAAATTGAGTTGGAAAACCTGTGAGCAAAGGCACGGATCTGATGTTGATCGTATTGGCAGCGCCGCCAGCCGCAAGATTGACGGTTGCGACACTGGGCGTGGTGCTTCGAACGGCCAGATTGATAGTCGCGTTGGCAGCACTGAACGTGTTGAGCGGATTTGCCGTCGTCCCGATTGTAGCGGTGACGTTGGTCACATTGAGCGTGCCGCCGGTCAGGTTGATTGTGGCCGATCCACCACCAGCGGTGATGCCGGTGTTGGCCGTCACCATTCCGCCGGAAATGTTGAGCGTGCCGGAAGAGCCGCTGCCATTAGCCAACTCCAAAGAAGTGTTCACCAGAAGCGAACCGCCGTTGACGTTCACCGTTCCCGTGCCGGTGGCAGTGGCTGAAACCCCAACTTGCAAAATGTTGACGTCAATGGTTCCGGCACCAAACATCAGCGTGCCCAGTCCTTTAATGCTGGCACCGGGAGTAATCGTGGCATCCGCACCCTTGCCCACATACATCGTGTTCACCAGCGCATTGACCGTTCCCAAGCTGAAATCACAGGTGCCAACAGTATTATCGAATGAAGTATACTTGGAACCATAGGCATCACCGATTGACCATGTCCCCACCCGGCTGGTGTTGCCATTCGTGCCTCGGAAATAAGCTGTCGGACTGGCAAAGCTGCTGTTGAATAGCATCGAGCTTCCAGTGTCATCGGTTTTGCCGCGACCCACCGCAATGGAATCAGCAAAGAAAGCGTTCGTCTGGCCAAGAAACAGAATACTCGGGATAGCCGCCGATCCTTGGGGCTGGGTGTTGTCACCGACATCAATTTGCGGCGCGGCTGATCCGGCCGTCGCGGTTATTACGTTCGTCCGCGCCAAGTTTAAAATGCCGCTGGCACCTTTGATGGTCAGGTCAACACCGACCAATAATCTGGAAATGGTGGCTGTAAATTTGCCCAATCCCGAAAGGTCCAAAGTGGCTTGAGAAAAAGATTCACCGGAAGTAACGGGGTGAGACTGACTGACATAAACATTGGCACCATTGTTGGTGACGGCCAGCGCGCCGCCCGCGCCCGTAATCGCAGCCCTTGTCAGTTGGCCATTCCCGGGATCTGTGCCCGTGCCTGTGACCAAACCGTTGAGGTCGTTGACGTCTCCACCAACCGTCAATGTCACTCCCGAAGGAATGAGCGTGGTGTGCCAATTATTCGTATGGCCGTAAGTCAGCGAGCCGATGGTCAAACTGGTGTTAACAACATTGGTTCCTCCACTGCCGAGGTCAAAAAACTTGACGTCTTTCTTTGAATCTGGTGGTCCGGATGGGGACCAGTTACCAGCCGTTGACCAATTCGTATCTATCCCGCCAGGACTCCAAACCATGGTCGGCACAGTCCCTACGATAAAAGTATATGTGGCCTTGGCAACTCCTGGTGGAACATTGCCGGTGGCGGCGGTATTCGTTCCCGTCACGGTCACCGTGTAAACCGAGTCTTGCACGGCCCCAGCCGTTGCTGAAATATACAGCGTTAAAGACGCGCTACCATTAACGGGAACGTCTGGACTATTACTGATTACGATTAAACTTGAACTCGAAAAACTGGCGGTCACACCCTGACCTGATGGAAAAACAGACACACCATTGGTCACGACTCCAGTAAAACTGCCAGCGGTGGACGTATTGGTGACAGTGACAGTGACATTAGTGGCAACACCGTTCAACACGTTCGTTGTAGTCGGCGAAACGCTGACTGTAAATTTCTTTGTCGCGGCGGACGCGAGGTGAGGCATTGCCAATATGGCGGCAACGGCGGCGGCGGCGGCGGCGGTTTGAAGAGTGCGAGTCAGAGTTTTCATGCTTTGTTGAGGTTGATGATTTTATTCCGAAAATGCCTCTATTTTGACTTTATTCCGAAAGCGCTTCTATGTCAAATGTCAATGTCAAAACCAAAAATGAGCTCTGGTTTCAGTCAAACAATAACTTTGCGTTCTGAAGTTAAAATAGCACACGGTTACTAAATTAGGACAACAAAGAGCAGTTCCCCATGCTCGGCGACGATAAATGAACTGCGTATCCCAATCAGTGTTTACGCCGCAGCCGGAACAAACCCAACAATCCGCCGAGCGACACCAATAAGATCGAGGAAGGCTCGGGAACGACTTCTGCGAAGGTCGTGGCGACCAGGACGTTGTCCGCCGTAAGCGTGCCCATGCCGCCGGCGGCTATTGTGGACTGCCGCAAGGCAAACGACGTAATTGGAAGCATGGTTACCCCGTCGGTGGCGGTAACGCTCGGGTCGGTTTCAAGCGTGGGGTCCACCCAGAGCGTCGATGCGTTTGCGGGTGAACTAGCGTCATAACGCACCACCACCTGATAGAAGCTGCCCAGGGACAGGTCGCTCGGATACGTTGCGGTTATGGGAAGGTTTGACCCGTTGTTAATGCCCAAACGATAAAAGCCGGGCGCCGCGCCAGTCGTGGTGGCGTACAACCGGGCGCGAAAACCGCCGGTCGTCGCGTCTTTGAAATGCGCGAAGTAACCACCTCCAACGGCTGGCAAGACGGAGAAATTAACGGTAAGACTGTAATACAAAAGGCCCGACGTATAGGGCCCTCCGCTGATCAGAGCATTGACGTCCTCGCTTTCAGTTGCAGTCAAATTCACTGCCCCGGACAGAACGTCCACCTGAAGCGCGGTTCCGCTGTGATTGGCCCAAATGCCTCCACTCACAGTGGTGAGTGAGCCATCGGCATAGGTGTTGAAATTGTCCGAGAACAATGACGCAGCGGAGGCGTTGGAGGACGCAAACGCCAGCAAGGCGAGAATCAAGTATTTCTTCATAAGGCACTTTCTGATTTAATTAGTTTAATTAGTTTCTGAGTTCAAAACCGCGCCGCACGACACTGAACACGACTTGCGACTTCGGTTATAATGTAATAGCGGTCGAGTAGATAATTAGGACATCCCGAGTGAAGAAATCTTGGCAGCCGGAACATCAAAGAACATGGCCAGTGCTTTCATGGCTTGCCGGAAATGAGTCCGTGACCGGTCAACGCGATTGGACAAGAGGCCCGATGACGCCCGGACCGAAAGCGTGCGTTGGCCTGTCCTAATTCAGCTTTGCGTGGCTATTACCAGATGACGACTGTATGCTCTGCGGAAAATCGGTTGTTTCAGCCGGTCGCAAAACCAAAACAAAATGATGCGGGAAGAAGAATAAATACCATAAAAAAACTTTGTTTCATCGCCATTGGCGCCTGCGCGCTGAGTCTGGTTATGCCAGCGAATGTGTTGGCTGCCCGAATTGTGGCTTTGACCCGATTTGCAATAAAACATGGACACTAGAATTATGAACAACAAATTTAACCGCCGGGATTTTATCAAAAGCGCATCTGTTTTGCCTCTGTGCGCGGCAGGCATCGGATTGGGCACCGTTTCGGCCATGGCCATCGAACCAATCAAAAGAGCGGGCGGCTCGGCGCTCAAGGTTTCCTGCAATGCCTACTCGTTCGCCAAGCTGCTCAACGACCAGCTCCAGGGCCGCGGCGCAGGCATCAGCCTGTTCGACCTCGCCGAGTTTTGCGCGAAGCAAAACTTCGACGGCTTTGATGTCACGGGGTATTATTTCCCCGGCTATGAGAAAAATGGTCCGGGTGTGCCCACCGACAAATATATCTTCGAACTGAAGCGGAGGGCGTTCGATCTGGGTCTCGGCATCAGCGGCACCGGCGTGGGAAATAATTTCACAGTGGCAGACAAGGCGGCACGCGCGAAAGACGTGCAGCGCATCAAGAACTGGGCCGAGGTGGCAGGCAAACTGGGTGCGCCCGTGCTGCGCGTGTTTGCCGATACCCAGATGCGCGCGCAGACGTGGCAAACCGTGTCAAACGGCACGACGCGCGACCAGGTCGAGGAATGGATCGCCGCCGACATCCGCGCGTGCGCCGACCACGCCGCGAAATTCGGCGTGATCATCGGCGTCCAAAACCACGGCGATTTTCTGAAGACCGCCGACAACCTGATCAGCCTCCTCAAGCGCATTGATTCGCCGTGGTGCGGTGCCATCGTGGACACCGGTTATTTCAAGGCGGCCGACCCGTATGCGGAGATGGCAAAAGCCGCGCCCTACGCGGTGAACTGGCAGATCAAACAAAGTCCGTTGGGCGTGGAAGCAGAAGATGCCAGCCCCACCGACCTGAAAAGATTATTGAGCGTCGTCCGCAAATCCGGCTATCGTGGCTATCTTCCCATTGAGACATTGTCTCCACGCGGGGGTGTCGGCAACTACGATCCCTTTGTAGTCGTGCCGAAATTTCTTAAAGAACTTCGGGAAGCCATTGCCCAAACGGCGTGAACCCGGCATGACAGGGAAAAACACTTTGAACCGTCGGGAAGCCTTGAAGGTTGCGGCTCTCACCGCCTTGAGCCTTCCTTTGATCGGAGTTCCATCCGTCACGGCGGCGGAAACCAATTCATCCGTCAAGAAAGCAGGTCGCGCGCCCGCATTGAAGCTCGGCGTCGCGTCCTATTCGCTCGCCAAACTGCCAGTCGAGGGCGTGATCGAGGTGCTCAAACAGGTGGAGATCACCGGGGTTTCGCTTTACAAGTCCCATGCGCCGTGGGCGGACGGCACGCCCGACGAATGCAAAGCTGTCGTCCAGAAATTCAGCGACGCCGGGATCATGGTGACCAGCACCGGGATGATTGAACTGCCGAACGACGAGGCCGTCGTTCGCAAAGCACTCGACAATGTGCGCGCGGCCGGACTCACGACGTTTTGCGGCTGGTTAAAGCAAACCGACTCCCTGCCGCTGGTCGACAAACTGGTCAAGGAATACGATCTCAAGGTGGCAATCCACAATCACGGGCCGACCCAAGAACTCGCGACCGGCATGGATGTTTGGAAGGCCGTGCAACCGTATGACCGGCGCATCGGCCTTTGCCTCGACGTGGCCCATGGTTTCCGCGCCGGCGAAAACCCGGCCCGGACAATTCGTCAGTGCCGCGAACGCCTTTATGAAGTGCATCTGAGGGATACGATGGCGACCGGTGGTGGCATGAAGGATCCGCAACCGGCGGTCGTCGGTCATGGCTTGCTGGATTTCCGGTCCATAATTGCCGCGCTATTGGAGGTCAAGTATTCCTGCCAGGCCGAGTTTGAATACGAAAAAAAGGAAGACAACCGGGTGCCCGGACTTGCCGAATCGGTCGGCTATGTGCGCGGCATGCTCGCGGGAATGGCAGCCTGATATAAATCTTGAAAACCGTTCCCATGAAACATTCACTGCCGCGGCTGGTTTTGACGGCGTTGCTCGCATTCGTTTGCGCGCCGCTGTTTGCCCAAAAAGGGGTTGATCTCGAAAGCGAATTGCCGCCGGACGCGCACCACTTGAAAATCGGCGACACCGCGCCGGATTTTTCCCTCAAAGGCGTGGACGGAAAAGTTTACACGCTCGCCGACTTCAAGGACGCACCGGTGTTGATGGTCGCTTTCCTGTCGGACCATTGTCCGTATTCACACGCGACGGAAACACGGCTGCTGCCGCTCGCCGCCGAAATGAAATCGCGCGGCCTGGCCGTGGTGGCGATCTGTCCGAACAATCCCGACGCCATGGCCATCGGCGAACTCGGTTACACCAAATACGGCGACAGCTACGAAGACATGAAGCTCTACGCGAAAGAACAAGGCTTCACGTTTCCCTATCTTTACGACGGCGACACGCAAACCACGGCGAAGGCTTACGGCTGCCTCTGCACGCCGCACATTTTTCTTTTCGACCGCGACCGCAAGCTGCGTTACCTGGGGCGCTTTGACGATTCGCGTTTTGCCGAAACCAACACGGTTCACTCGACCGACGCGCGCAATGCGGTTGAAGAATTGCTAGCAGGAAAATCGGTAACGACGGAAGTCACCAAGCCATTTGGCTGCTCCACCAAGTGGATCGAGAACAAAGTCAAGCTGATTCAAATTGACGAGAAGATGTATGGCGCGCCGGTGGTGCTGGAATCAATTGACGCCACGAACGTCGCCGCATTGGTTCGCAACAACACAAAAAAATTGCGGCTCATCAACGTCTGGGCGACCTGGTGCGTGCCGTGCATTCAGGAATTTCCCGGACTCGTTTCCATTTCCCACCGGTTCGCCAACCGCGACTTCGAGGTCATCACCATCAGCGTGGACGATCCGAAGGACGAGGCGAAGGTGAAACAATTTTTGGAAAAGCAACACGCCACCGTCCCGAACCGCGTGCAGCGTTCGCTCAAAATGGAAGGCCGGCGCACGAACAACTATCTTTTCACCGGCGCGAACCTCGATGCCTTGATGCAGGCGCTTGATCCCGCATCGCCCGGTCCTGTGCCTTACACGATTGTCGTCGCGCCCGGCGGCAAAATAATTTATCGCCGCGCGAATCAAATTGATGCCGCCGGCCTTTCGGCAAAACTTGTGGATCAACTCGGGGCTTATTACAGCCCCACAACAAATTGAGTTCAACAACCTCCAACCCGCAACCGTGGTGGCGTTCTCTCAACCGCTATCACTGGAGCGTTTTTATCGTCGCGTCTCTGGCGTGGCTTTTCGACTGTCTTGACCAGCAGATTTTCAACCTCTCGCGCGACGGCGCGGTTGAAGACTTGCTTGGCGACAAATCCAAGGCGATTGAACTCGCGGCTTACACCACATCGTTTTTTCTCACCGGCTGGGCGATTGGCGGTCTTATCTTTGGTTCGCTGGGCGACCGCTTTGGCCGCGCGCGCATTTTGACCGTTTCGCTTTTGATTTATTCCGTTTGCACCGGCTTGAGTTCTTTTGCCACGAGTTATTTTGGTTTCTGCGCGTGCGTTTTTTTCACCGGCCTCGGCGTGGGTGGCGTTTTTGGTTTGTCCGTCGCGCTGGTGGCTGATTCCGTCCCGGAAAAAAGTCGCGCGCCGGCGCTGGGACTTCTTCAATCGCTTTCCAGTTGGGGCAACATCACCGCCGGTCTGATCGGCATGGGCATCGGGCTTCTGGCCGCGAAAAATTTTCTGCCCTTCGGCCTCAAGGCATGGCAGGCGATGTTTCTGGCCGGCGCCGTCCCCGCATTTCTCTGCGTTTTCATTTTGGCGCGGCTCAAAGAACCTGAAAAATGGGTGAAAGCCAGGGCCGAGGGCGCGAAAACCGGCGTGAAGTTCGGCTCTTACTTCAGTTTGCTAAAACATCCGACGTGGTCGAAGCACGCCTGGCTCGGACTCATCCTTTGCAGCGCGGGAATCGTCGGGCTTTGGGGCATCGGAAATTTTCATCCGAAAATTGTCCGCTCAATTATTGAAACCCATCTCGCCGGCGACAATTTATCTCCCGCCGCGCTGGCGAGCAAAAAAGCCTACTGGAGTTCGCTCGGCCTGCTGCTGCAAAACATCGGCGGATTTTTTGGAATGTTGACGCTCTCAAAATTCGCGCAAGTCAAAGGCCGCCGTCCGGCTTTCGTTCTCGCGCTGCTGCTTTCATTTTTTTGCACGCAACTGGTTTTCCGCTATCTCCGCGAGATTGACCAGATTTACTGGATGCTTCCAATCATGGGCTTCGGCCAGTATTCCGTGTTTGGCGTCTATGCCATTTATCTGCCGGAACTTTTCCCGATGAGCCTGCGCAGCACCGGCACGAGTTTTTGTTACAACTTCGGGCGGCTCGTCGCGGCGACCGCGCCGTTCACCATCGGCAGAATCACGAAAAGTCTCGGCGGCAACATCGAAGGTTTCCGCACCGCCGGAATGTGGGTGAGCCTCGTCCTGCTGCTGGGAATTCTCGTGCTGCCGTTTCTGCCGGAAACCAAAGACAAACCACTGCCGGAATAAAAACAAAATCTGCAAAACCATTTTATGAAAAAAACAAAACTCATCGCATTGCTCTGCATCATCGCGTTCCCGCTGCTCGGCGCTGACACGCCGCAAACCGCGCCGGAAAACAACGGCAGAAAAGTCGAGAAGCCGGCCAATTTTATTCCGGTCAAGGCCGATCCGTTGATGGGCGACTGGCAGGGCAAAGGCGGCGTGGTCGCCCAGGTTTTCCCGGCGACCGGTGGGAAATATCAGGCGAACCTGCTGTCGGCTTTCGACACGGAAAGCAATGTCGTCGCCGTTCTGCAAGGCGTGTCATCCAGTAACATAATTGCGTTTAGCGGCGATGGCTGGACTGGCACGATCAAGAATTCGCATTTCAACGGCAGCAAAGGCGATAAAAATTTTGACTTGCAGCACATCAAGCGCGTTTCACCAACCCAAGGAGCAAAGCCTCCGAAAGGCGCAATCGTTCTCTTTGACGGAAAAAATCTCGACGCTTGGGCAAAGAAGGCCGGAAAAGACTGGCTGACGGAAGACGGCCCGGCGAAATGGAAACTGGTGAACGGCGGCGTGGTCGAAGTCGTGCCGGGCAGCGACTGCATCATCACCCACCAGAAATTCGGCGACTGCCACGTCCATGTCGAATTCCGCACGCTCGGCCTGCCAAGCAACAGCGGCGTTTTTCTGCAAGACCGTTACGAGGCGAACATCAACGAAACCTATGGTCGCCTCGACGGTACTCCGAACGGTGGCTTCGACAACTGCACAGATAAAGTCGAGCCGCGCATACGCCCCAGTTTCCCGCCGCGCGACTGGCAAACCTTCGATATTGATTTCCGCGCGCCGCGCTTCGATGCCAACGGCAAAAAAATTGCGAGCGCCCACGCGACTGTGCTGCTCAACGGCGTGAAAATTTACGACAATCAAGAACTCGATCTGCCGCACGGCGCGGCGAGCCGTCTGGGCGAAGCGCCCACCGGCCCGCTCATGTTGCAGGAGCACGGAATGCCGCTTCGGTTCCGCAACATCTGGCTGGTGGAAAAATCCAGTTAGATTCTGCCGGTCAATTTTCGGTGTCCTAAATGGCAGGTGGCTGTGCTATTACTCTTTGGATATAGTAAAATCGCTGCCGCGATTAATTGGGCATTTGACGATTTTGAAAGCGGCCGCGGGTTGAATGAAAAACGATTCGCAAAACGAAACCGAGAGCCGCAAGCGGCTGATGATGCTGATCACGCGGCATCAACGGCAGATTTTTGGTTACATCTATGCGCTCGTGCCCAACCGCTACGACGCCGAGGATTTGTTGCAGGAGACCAGTCTCGTGATCTGCGAAAAATTCAACGAGTTCGAGGATGGCACCGATTTTGTGGCTTGGGCGTGTCAGATCGCCTACTGGCGCATCCGTTATTCGCGGCAGAAATTTGCGCGTTCCAAGGTCGTCTTCAATCAGGAGATTGTGGATGCGGTGGCCCAAACCGCGAGCACGATGACGAGCGAACTCGACAGCCGTCACGAGGCATTGGGAAATTGCCTGCAAAAACTTCATCCGCGCGACCGCGAACTCGTGCTGACGCGCTACGAGCCGGGCAGCGGCGTTGAAGAAGCGGCGCGGCGGTCCGGGCGCACGTTGCAGACCGCTTACAAGGCGCTCGCGCGATTGCGAAAATTCCTTTTGGATTGTGTGAGCAACGAACTGGCCGGCAGAGGTGCGACATGAATCTTGCGGACAAGGATATTTTGGAGTTGAACGAACTTTGCAACGCGCTCGTTGAAGGAACGCTCAACGAGACGCAAAAGGCGCACCTGTCGCACTGGCTCGCCACTTCGGAGGCAGCGCGGCAGTTTTACGTCCGCGCCATGGGACTTTCCGCCAGTCTGTTCAGTTACGCGGGTGAAATGCAAACGGAAGAGCCGGATGCCGCCGTGTCGTTCGCGAAAATTATTCATGTCGGATGGTGGTGGAAATGGTGGAAATTCGGCGCGCTGGCCGCCGCCGCGTCAATCGCACTGGTGTCTTGGATTGAATGGCCGAAGCAAAATATAATTTCCGCCGCAGCTCCGGTTAATGAATTTGTTGCTCACCTGACCGGCTCGAAAGAATGTCAATGGGTTGACAATAGTTCATCGGTGCAGCCCGGCGGTCGTCTGCGCAAGGGACAAAAACTTGAACTGGCAAAAGGTTTTGCCGAAATCACATTTGATTCCGGCGCGCAAATCGTCTTGCAAGGGCCGGTGTCACTGGATGTGAAATCGGCGTGGGCGGCGACTTTGAATCGCGGCACGCTCAAGGCGAGCGTCCCGCCGGAGGCGATAGGTTTCAGCATTTCCAATCCGAAGGTTGAAGTCGTTGACCTCGGCACCGAGTTCACGATGTTTGCCGACGCCATCGGAGCGGCCACCGAGGTGCTTGTGCTCAAGGGCGAAGTCGAGGCGCAGCCCAACACCGGTGCCGATCAACAACCCATCGTGCTGCACGAGAAGGAATCCCGGCGTTTTGCGGCTTCCGGCGTTTCCAGCATCAATAATAGCGAACAGAAATTTGCACGGTTCACCCAATCTGTGTCGCTCGACCATTTCATTCCACCGACGGATTACATGCATTGGTCGTTCAACGAAGCCGATGGATCTATTTTCAAAGCCGATGCTTCCGGCGAGCCGTTTGATGCGGCCAATGCGCAACTGGAAAATATTTCGTCCTCGGAATTTGCCACCGCGCACGGACCGGGACGCTGGGGAAACGCGCTGCAATTTGACGGCCGTTTGTTTGCCAAAGCCGCGTTTCCCGACATCTCCGGAACTTCGCCGCATACGGTGGTGTTCTGGGTGAAAGTGCCGAAAGACGCAAACCTCTCCAATGCTTATGCGATGGTCGCGTGGGGCATGAACAGCAAATATTTTAACTCACATCCCATTCACATCGGCTGGAACCGAAATCCAAATGAAGGAACGGTCGGTGTTTTGCGGACGGATTACGGCGGCGGCTTTGCGCTCGGGTCAACGCCGTTGCGCGATGGACGCTGGCATCACATCAGTGTCGTTTTGATTCCTGGCGAAGACGCGAAAAGTTTTGTGGAAGTGAAGCAATATGTGGATGGTCGGTTTGAAGGCGAAGGCAAGTCTTCACCGCCGGGCAGTGAAATTTTTTCAAAATTGAGCGGCGCCACCAGCGGCACTGTCTGGCTCGGTTGCCGTCTCGGCATTGACGGCGTGCGACAGGAACGTTTCCGCGGCGAGATGGATGAGTTGTTCATCGCCGACCGCGCGCTTGAGCCGCTGGAAATCGTGCAATTGATGAAAGACAATCAACTGCCGCAATCCGAACTGGCGGCCGCAAAAAAATAAAATTCAGAAAATGAAACTCGCATTTGTTGCCACGCTCTTTGCTTCGCTGTCGTTGTTGGCGGCGGATGAACCAAAGCGTCCGCACATCATCGGACTTTCGCATATTGCCTTGTATGTGCATGACTTGGACAAGTCGCGCGCGTTCTACAAGGATTTCCTCGGGTTCGACGAACCTTACTCGTTGACGAACAAGGATGGCACCCTGCATCTGACGTGGATAAAAATAAACGACCGGCAGTCCATCGAACTTTTTCCCGAGCCGGCAACCAACACTGACCGATTGTATCACGTCGCGGTCGAAACCGACGATGCGATTGGAATGCGTGATTATCTTGCCGCTCACGGCGTGCCTGTGCCGGACAAAGCCGGCAAGGGAAAAATCGGCAACCTGAATTATTTCATCAAAGATCCGGACGGACACACCGTGGAAATTGTCCAATACGCGCCCGACGGCTGGACGATGCTCAACCAGGGGAAATTCCTGCCGGACACGCGCATTTCCACAAATATGCCGCATATGGGAATTTTGGTGGGCGATCTGGAGGCGGCGAAAAAGTTTTACGAGGGCATTCTCGGCTTTCATGAAACCTGGCGCGGCACTAAAAATCCCGCCGTGTTGAGCTGGGTTCACGAGCAGATTCCCGACGGGAAAGGTTTTTTTGAATTCATGCTTTATTCCGAACTGCCCGACGCGGACAAACGCGGCAAGCAACATCACTTTTGCCTCGCAGCCCCGGACATCGAAAAGGCCAGGGCCATTCTGGAACAGCGCGCCGCGCGCATCGGTTACACGAAGTCGCTGGAAATCCAAACCGGCGTCAACCGCAAACGGCAGTTGAACGTTTATGACCCGGACGGCACGCGCGTTGAATTGATGGAACCGCAGACTGTAAATGGAATTCCCGCACCACCTTCCACGGCGCCACCGCCTCATCCGTCGTCGCAACCCAAAAACTGAAACCCCCACCTTATGTTATCAACCTTATGAACCGCCGTGAAATGATTCTGCGAACCGGCGCCGTTGCTCCTGGCTTGAACCTGCCGAGTGACCCGCTCAAGTTCAAGGCCGAAAAAGAAATCGTGGAAGTAGATTTTCATTCACATTCGGGCTATATTTAACAAACACAAAAAAATGAAAAAGACGACGGCAAACCCCACCAAGCGAAACGGCTTTACCCTGATCGAACTGCTGGTGGTNNCATCATCGCGATTCTGGCGGCGTTGCTGCTTCCGGCGCTTTCAAAGGCCAAGGCCAAGGCCCAAGTGACTGCTTGCTTGAGTAATCATCGGCAGCTCGGCGTGGCCACTGCCCTCTATGTGGGAGATTTTAATGATTGCTATCCCTATGGTGTGAAAATCAAAAACACCACTTGGTTAGACCCCACAGCCTGGCATGTCCTGCTTCTGTCCTACCTGGGTGCCGGTACAAATGCGGGATCGAAAGTGTACGCCTGCCCGTCCGATACGGAGGGAGGACAGCAGAAGTATCCGTCGGGTCCTTATCAATTCCAAATGAACAAACGCGCCAACGCATATATGTTCCGCAACACAACCGACGCCCCCAAAATGGCGCTTCGCACCACGCAGGTTCGCGCACCCTCCGTGATGCTCATGATCACCGAGAAGGAGTATGACAGCCCGAATTTCCAAGCCAGTTCCGATGACTTGCAGGTATGGCTCTCGGGTTGGTCCGGGGGTAGCAAAAAATACGAAAATTCCGGCTTCGAATTTCACAATGCCTTCCCTGTTGCCGTAGCCGCCGATGCGCACGTCGGGCGTTTCAAGGTGCCGCCACCCGGGCAGACGCCGCCCTCGCCGGAGGGTTTCCCCGGCCTCGGCGACATACTCACAGACCCCGACAACCAGTCTCTTTGGGAAAGCAGCGCGCCAGAGTTCTACATGCGCAACGTGTTTAATACGACAGGCGCAGGTTTCTAAGTCCCTTTCGTAAACTTTGAGCGGTTCACGAAAGACAGACTCCACAACGACTCCCGGAGCAGTCAAACTTCGGGAGCCCTCCGGCATAGCCGGAGGGTTTCCTGTTGGACTCGCCATATTTGCGCGCCGTCGCTTCGCTCTGGACTAAAAGCGGTTTGCTCCATTAGCTTGGTCGCGAATGAACAACGGCAATTCCCCGGCAGCGCCGGAAACAACGGCTGACACGATCCAATGTCCCGCTTGCCGCGGGGAGATCAGGTCGTCGGTGAAGCGCTGTCCGCATTGCGGCCGGCCGATGGCCGGGTCGCACAGTTTTTTCTACTACGCGTTTTGGGTCGCGTTGTCGCTGGTGGTGGCGGCGTTGATGGCCTGCATTTTTTACGTGGGGTTTCTGCTGTTGAACCGGATGCTTTGAGAGGCGTTGCGAGTTGTCAATAATAAGACCCCTTTACATCGCCAATTTTCAGGTGCCCGCCAAGCACCAGAGCAACGGTGCATTCCAGATTGGTTTTCGGATTTCAGAAATACCTTGTGGCACACGCCAGCGTTGTGGAGTCCCGGTAACGGGCCGTCGCCGCCGTGCCTCAATTCAAACCGAGACGGCATACCGCCGCTTGTTTAGGGCTTAAAACTGCGCCGGTTCAACGGGAGTTCGCAGAATAAAAAAACCCCGGCAAAGGCGCCTTTGCAGGCGCACTTGCCAGGGGTGCAAGTTACAAGTCTTTATTGCAAGGACCTGGTCCGGTAAAAGTCCGTGCCCTGCGAGGGAGTGAACGAGAATGTAATCACGCCACTGATACCGGCCGTGTTGGTGACCACGGGTGTCCAAGTCACCGGCGGGGTCAGACTCGGCGTGCTCAGCAGAACGTAACTGGCATAAGGTATGCCCTGATAGCTGACTTGGAAAATGCCGCCGTTAAACGTCGGCCCCGACAGGATGTTGAACCCGGCGTTTGCTACCACGCTCACAGTAACTGTATTCGTGCTGAAACCGCCGTGGCCATCACCAACCGTATAGGTGAACGTATCCGTGCCAGCGAAGGCACTCAGCGAAGTATAGGTGACGTTGGTGCCGTCGGTGGTCACCGTGCCGCCGTTTGGCGTTGGGCTTTGCACCGCCGTCACGGTCAACGGCGAATCATCATTCGGGTCGGTAGGTGCCGATGCGCCGCCAATGATCTTCAAGGTGGCGGGCTGACCGCTGACCGCACCCATGACGAGAGGACTGGTCACAGGCGGAGAATTAGCTGTCACGGTAACAGTAACTGTCGCCGTGGAGGATCCGCCATAGCCATCACTGACGGTATAGGTGAACGTATCCGTGCCAGAGAAGGCATTGGGTGAAGTATAGGTGACGTTGGTGCCGTTGATGGTCACCGT
This sequence comes from Limisphaerales bacterium, assembly GCA_003161635.1. Lineage (GTDB taxonomy): Bacteria > Verrucomicrobiota > Verrucomicrobiia > Limisphaerales > UBA11358 > UBA11358. The sequence continues at coordinate 15,358 of PMOA01000103.1, read as the reverse complement.
GCCGCCGTTCGGCGTTGGGCTTTGCACCGCCGTTATGGTCAACGGATCACCGTCCGCGTCGGTGGGGGCAGATGCGCCGCCGATGATCGTCAAGGTAGCGGGATGACCGCCAATCGCGCTCATGGCAATCGGGCTGGCCACCGGCGAAGTATTGGTTCCCACGAGGAACACCAGCCCGCCCACCTGGCCTTCGGTATTCGTTCCGGTCCCTGAAATCGGACCTTGCCAATAACCACTGACCACACCGCTCGAACCAACCAGGGTCGCTCCAATCCGGGTAAAGTTCGTCAAGGACGGAGTAGTGCCAGGATCGCCGTTGTTAACGATTTGAGCATGGGTGCCGCCGAAGAAGACGTTCCCTGCCTGGCCAGCGCCATTCCAGGCATAGATCGCATACAGTGTCACCTTCAAGGTTGGTTGCAGCCCGCTCAACGTAAAGGTGGCGGGGAAGTTGTTCGCCGCCGATTTGTAAAATCCATCTGTCGTCAGCGGCTCATTGGTGTTTCCGGTATTATACATGCTAACATTGCTAATACTCAATGAATAGATGCTGCCCGCCACGTCGGGGTAGTTGTAATTGGCAACCGCCGACAATGATCCCCCGCCCTGAACCAGGGTGAAACCGGCGGGGGCGGGTGGAACATTGCCACTCGGCGCCAGGTCCAAATTCAGGGCCAAATTCGGAATCGCCATAACATTGACCGTCCGCGTGATACTGCCGGGAGTGCCGCCACTCGTCGTAGCCGAATAGGTCACGGTGTAAGTGCCGATCGTGGCCGTATCCACCGGGTTGTTGGAACTCACGGTCAGGCTGGCTCCAGCGCAAATGTCATACGCGGTCGCTCCGGCGTCCACATACGTGCTGTTCACCAGGATGTTCACCGGGTTTTGGCCGTTGAGCGCCATCACTGGCGGCGCCACATCCACAGTTCCAGGAACGGTCGCGAAATTCGTCGCGCTGCCGAAGCTGTTTTGGACGACAACCGTGTAATTGCCCGCGCTGACCGGGGTCGGATCCACCAAGGTGTAGGTGGCATTGGTTGCCCCGACAATCAGGTTGGTGTGAATGTCATACCACTTATAGGTGAAGGGCGTGCCACCAGATGCCGTCGCCGTAAAAGCCACGTTGCTGCCGCATTGGGGCGTGATGGACGCCGGTGAAACGACCGCAGAATGGACAGGAATGGATTGGATTGAGAAGATCATGCCGCCAACATCACCTTCGGTGGTGGCGCCGCCGGGGCCGGTCCAAGTCCCGGTGACCACGCCGTTGGTGGCAATCGCCGTCCCAATATACTGGAAGTCGGCCTGGGTCGGCGGGTTAGGTGAGCTCATCGTGATTCCGGCGGTCACGAGCGTGCTTTGCCCGCCATAATTGAACAACGGTGCGTCAGTCAAGCCATGCCAGCCATAGACCGCATAGACGGCCACCGCCTGGCCGGGAGCCAAGCCGCTCAAGGTGAAGACGGCAGGAAGGTTCCCGAAGCGGGCAGGGGAGGAAGCGAAACCATCGGTTGAAATCGTGTAGTTAGTATCCACTCCCGTATCCCAAGAAACTATATTGGTAAAGGTCAACGTCAAACTGCTGCCAATGCCGGTCGGGTCAGGGAACGAAGTGCCGCCATAAACATTGCCGACCAGATCACCATACGAAAGCTTGGTGAATCCGTCTGGGGCGGGCCAGGCTTCGGTGGTCGTCCCGAAGTCCAAATCCAGATTCGTATCCGCCACCACGACGGTTGGGTCAACGACAATTACCGACCGACTATTGGTGGCTGAAACGCCATCGCCGGTCGTGGCCGTATAGGTCAGGTCATATTCGCCGGCCACGCTGGTATTGACGGTGCCGTTGGTGGTCACGGTCAAATAGTTGCCGGGGCAGGTGTCATAAGCGGTCGCGCCCGGATCGGCCCAGATGCTGTTGAGCGAGACTACAATCACTTGACTTCCGGCCATGGTCATGAGCGGCGGGGCGATATCATAGATGCTGACCACCGCCGAGGTGCTCGACGTCCAAAGCGAGTTGGTGGCGGTGGCGGTGAACGTGTAGTTGCCGCTGTCGGACGGATGCAAGCCGGTCAAAACGAGCGTCGTGTTGGTGGCGCCGGTGATCGGATTAGTCAAATTGTTATACCATTGATAGGTGGCCCCTCCCGGCGCCGCTGCGTTAAAGGTGGTCCCTCCACCGCAACTATTGGTGACGCCGGATGGAATAATGGTGATGGTATGACCGACGGGGGCTTGAATGCCAAAGATCATGCCGCCGATTTGGCCTTCAGTGGTCGGCGTTTTACCAGTCCAAGTGCCGCGCACAACCCCTGTGGCATCAGCCACTGCGGTGCCGCAATTCATGAACGTCGTGGGCGAAGGCAGGGTGATCCCGGTGCCCACATTGAGAGTGTTGGTAGCTCCAGCGTAAGTGACCACCGCAGCAGCACTAGCACCATTCCAAGCCCAGCATGCATAAAGAGTCACCTGACTTCCTGCCACCAAGTTACTCACATAAAAACCGCCCGTGATGCCTTTGCACAGGAAACCGTCGCTGTCTATCGTGGTGCCGGCACCTTTGTATGAACCGCCGACGTTGGTGAAACCGACCGTATATGTGGTGCCGCCAACGCTCGGAACTGAAAACGTCATATTGAGTCCAGAACGATTGAGCCTGTTAAACCCGGCAGGAGTGGGCACGCCGTCGCTGTTACCATTGGCTAACTCCAGATTAAGAAAGTCGCTGAGCACCACATTGACCGTGCGGGTTGCTGTGTTCGTGTAGCCATCCGAAATGGCCGTGTAGGTCAGAGTGTAGGTGCCAATGGTGGTCGCATCCACGGTTCCGTTGGTGGTCACCGTGAGCGGGGAGCCGGAGCAGGAATCCACCGCTGTCGCTCCCGGATCGGTAAATGTGCTATTTTGCGGAACGAGCATCGGATTATTTCCGTTCATCGTGATGGCGGGCTGGCAAGGCTCGACGTCAAAAATCATCGCTCCCACCTGGCCTTCGGTGTTGGTCTGGTTCCCGCTCTGGCCATACCAGCGACCACTAACTGTGCCGCTCGCACTCACATTCGTCCGGCCGACGAATTGCAGTGTGCTGATGCTGGGGTTGGTCATTGCGCCCCCGGTGATGACTGAGTTCGTCACGCCACCATATTCGAATTTGCCACCTTTACCCGAGCCATTCCATGCATAGCAGGCGTATATCGCGACCGTGTTGCCCGCAGGCAGTCCGCTCAAGGTGAAATAGGCGGGGCCAGTGGCGGAGATGTTATAGAACCCGTCGGCATCCAAAGTTCCTGTGCCGCCATACTGGTTGACGTTCGTGATGGAAAGTGTGTAAGCGGTGCCGGCGACGTAATCCCATTCGTAGTAGGTCCCGTTAACGACGGAGTAGTTATTGAGACCCACCTTGGTGAACCCGGCGCCATTCGACGCCAGCGCGCTATTGCCCAAGTCCAAATTGATGGGCTGGCCAACTGCATTGGTGGACAACAGGCCCAACCCGCAAACCGCACCGATGAGGGCGCGTTTCACCCGCAAATGACTTTGAAGGCAGGCGGTGGTTTTTCTGATCAAGGTTATGGTTTTCATAAGTCGTTTTTGTTTTTCTTTGTTTTTTTCTGATTCTTTACCGGCATTTTTCGCGTCTAAAAGTCATGGTGACAGTGGTGCGCGTTGAGCTGTTTGGAATAACAAAAAGTAGATTTACCTCAGCGCTCCAGCGCTGTCAATAAAATAATTACACTTTTTACTTTTTGTAAAATATTTTATTACGTCACAACTGTCCGGTTTAGAAACCCGGTAAACCCGGATGATTTTGTGTGATGGGCAACTCGGATGCTGGCGGGGGTTGAGAAAGCGCTTGTCGAATGGGCATTTTCTCGAACAGCGTCAGGCTTAAAATCTGTAGAATGGTGTAGAGGCTCGAATCCAGATGCAGTTGCTTTTTGAGGATGGCGACGAGCAGGTAAACCGCGAAAAGGGGTCAAAAAAGGGGTCAAACCATAGTCTTGACGCAATTGGGATCGAGCAGGTAGGAATGTGGCAACCAATAGCATGGCAGATGTCTTGAAAGTATTTGAAGTGAATTGCTCGCATTGACGCTCTGGACATTTCCCCTCTGCTTGTCTGCCCGGCTTTGTTTTTTTCATTCACCATCAAACAGTTACGCCAATGTTAATAAGTAACGCTTGACCAGATATAGACTAAGTATTAAAAACTATTTTTGAAGTGCAGCAAGGGCTTCCTGGAACACCCGGACGGTGGTGCCAAATTATTCGGTGATTGATTTGACTGAAGCGCTGATTGCTTCGTTGACCAGCCGGGGAGCCGGCGCAAACATCCTGACCAACTCCGGCCTCAATCACTTCGACTCGCGCCGCACCGTTCCACTGGACACCAGCCATGCCGAGTCCGTGCTCGGAACCAATGCCACGGCGCTGAAACTGGCCGTCGCCCGGTTCAAGGAACGCTGGCCGCAAATCCAATTGGATTATGACCCGATTCTGTTGTCGCCCAAATCCGTCCTGCCGCGCCTCGGCTATCTGACCGGCCCCGGCGGCGCGGGCATTACCGTGTCCGAAGCCACGGCGCAGATGTTCGACCCGGATGATCCTGACCGTCCCGTGAAGGCGTTTCTGCAGGAATACCAGGTCTTGTTTGGGTTCGGTCCCGAAGCGCTCGACGATGCCAATGTGCAGCGCGATTACGTGTCCGCCGGGAATGGCGCGCGCACCGTGGTGTGGCAACAGCAAGTGGCAGGTGTGCCGGTGTTCGATGCCCTGCTCATCGGCCATATCACGTCGTTGGGAGAACTGGCCTGCCTTTCCAGCGAGTTCATTCCGTCTCCGGCACAAGCCGCTGATCCGGCGATGATCGCCGCTGTGCAATCCGGCGCCGACCTGCCGTTGTCCAGTTCGCAGGCTCTCGTCACAGCGGTAACCAACATCGGCGACCGGTTTGCCGCCGGTTATATAGTCGCGCAAACCGATGCCACAGGCGCCACACGCCAGCAAACTTTCACGGCCACCGACGGCATCAAAGGCGATGCCCGCGCGGAACTCACCTGGTTCCCCGCCAGCCGCACGCAGTTGAAACTGTGCTGGCAGGTCCTGTTCACCAGCCCATGGCGTGATGAAATGTATTTGACCCTTGTCTCCGCCGATACGGGCGAGATTCTGTATCGCCGGAATCTTACCACCGAAGGTTCGACCACAACCTGCCGCGTTTTCACCAATGCCAGTCCCACACCGCTCCTGCCCGGATGGTCCACACCCGATACCACCCAACCAACCCCGGTGGAGCGCGGGCTGGTGACGCTCACGGTGTTGGACGACATCGCGTCGCCGAACGGCTGGATCAATGACGGTGACAATGAAACGCGCGGCAACAACGTGGACGCACACCTCGACCGCAACGACGACAACCTTGCCGACCTGCCGCGTCCGACCGGCAACCCGTCACGCGTGTTCGATTTCCCGCTGGATTTGACCACCGCTCCCGCGAATTACGGCGAGGCCGCCACCGTCCAGTTGTTTTATTGGGACAACTGGATGCACGACGCGTTGTATCAGCTCGGCTTCACCGAGGCGGCGGGCAATTTTCAGACCGACAACTTCGGTCGCGGCGGCCTGGGCAACGACGCCGTGCAGGCGGACGCCCAGGATGGCCTCGACTTGAACGACGGCCGCCATGCCAACAATGCCAACATGTCAACACCACCGGATGGTTGCGCGCCGAGGATGCAAATGTATGTGTTTGATGGTGCTTCGCTTGGCCGGGACGGTTCGCTGGACGCACAGATTGTTTTGCATGAATACACGCACGGCTTGAGCACCCGGCTGGTGGGCGGTGGCGCGGGCATTGACGCGCTGCAAACCGCCGGCATGGGCGAAGGCTGGTCAGATTTCTACGCTCTGGCCCTGTTGACTGATCCCGCGGCGGATGTGGATGGCGTTTATCCCATGGCCAGCTACGTCGCCTACCATGGCTTCGGCACGACCTTCGACCAGAATTATTACTACGGCATCCGCCGTTATCCGTATTGTACGGACACCAACAAGAATCCGCTCACATTTGCGGACATTGACCCGTGGAAAGCCTCCGCGCACGACGGCGTACCGCGCAATCCTCTGCTCGGCCCGTTCCGTGCGGACCTGGCCAATGAAGTGCATTCGCAGGGCGAAGTCTGGTGCATGATGCTTTGGGAAATGAGGGCGAACCTCATCCGCAAACACGGCCCCGAAGTTGGGAACAACCTCGCCCTCCAACTCGTGACCGACGGGTTGAAACTGTCGCCGCCCAATCCGAACTTCGTGCAGTCGCGCGACGCCATCCTGCTGGCCGACCGCATGTGGTCCGGCGGGGCCAATGCGCCGGAAATCTGGAGCGCCTTTGCCAAACGCGGCCTCGGCTTCAATGCCAAAGCGCCGGAAAGCTACACCACGGCTGGCGCGCAGGAGTCCCACGACCTCATGCCCGCGCTCGCCACCGAGCAGGTCGAAGTCCAGACCACCAGCGGTTCGATCGAACTCGGCGTCAACAACAACCTGCTGATTCACCTCCGTAATCAGGGCGATACGGCGGCCACCCACGTCTCCGGCCGGCTTGCGACCGCCATACCGGGCGTGACCGTGCTGCAAAATCTCTCGACGTATTCGGACATTCCGCAAGGCGGGTCGCGCGCCAACGCCGCCGTATTCCAGATTCAGACCGGAACCGGTTTTGTGGAAGGCATGCCCATTGACCTGGCCTTCGTCATCACCTCGGACCAAAGTGCCGGCACCAATTATCTGCGCCTGTTCACCGGTATGCCCGGCGCGGAAATTCTGTTCGACAACTACAGCGCCCTGGCCGATCCCGCCACAGATTCCTCCGTCACGAAGGATTTGACGCCCATGGACCTTGGCAACCTGGAACCGTTGTGGATGGCGGATGACGCGAGTTGTCTGCTCACCATCGGACACGGAAAGTACCTCCTCTGGCGTCTCAACGCGGAACCGGTTCAAATGCTGAACGCCCATTTCTTGGCCCACCGTCTGACGCGGAATGGCGTGGTGGTGGGACGGATGGAAACGGATTCGACATTGGACATCTTTGGCAACTGGCTGCCCCACACCTACGGCGCGAAATGGCTTCCCGGAGAAAAAAATCCGGTGTCGCTGACGCTGGATGGGAACGATTACCGTTTCCCAAAAACCTGTTTGCTCTACACTAACGTGGGCAGCGTCTATGACTTGACGGCTCAGCCGCCGGTCTGGCTTGGTTTTGTGAAGAATTATCCGACGTTGCAGGACGTCTGGGACATGGACTCGGGTGGTCAGGCGGTGGGCGCAGCTTCGGTTTATGTCCAGCCGAAGGACGCCGATCACGACAGCGTCATCAGCCGGATGGAACTGGAGTTTTCGCTGATCGAGCGGCACGAATTTGCCGCGGACGGGACGTTGAACTGGCTGACCGTCACCGAACGCGGCGCCAATGCCGGTTACAACAACACCGCCGTCATGGAGGTTGATTACAATGCCATGCTGACGAGCGCGGCACAGTTTGATCCCGTCGGTGGCTGGCGCTGGCTCGGACCGCTGAACTTCGGCTTGGGCGGTTCGTTGTTCTCCACGGCGTTGCTGGCCAATGACGCCGGAACGATTGCTGGTTATGGCGCGGCGTTCACAGGAAACCCGACCATGGATGCGCTGATGCCTACGCACGCCTTCCGGGTGTCCGGCAATCTGGAGTTCACTGGTACAGTGCCCATCCTGCAGGATCTGGGTGTGTTGTCCGGTGGTTTGTACAGTTTCCCGCGTGCAATCAACCGGCTCGGACAACTGGTGGGCTATTCGCAATATCAACCGGAGGGTTCAGCGCCCGACTTTCACGGTGTCTTTTGGGATGTGACGGACGTGGCGCCGCAGGATTTGAGGTCGCTGATGCAAGTAAAACCGGAAGCGCCGCCCGCCGGTTTCAGCGACGCCTATGCCATCAATAGCTACAAACAAATAGTCGGCACTTCGCATCGCGTCAGTGACGGTGCGTCCGCCGCCGTGTTATGGCAATACAATCACGACACTAACGGAACACCGTTCTGGGAAATCACGGATTTGAACCGGCGGCTGACGGATGCCAGCTGGTATGTGTTGAATGCCGTGGGCATCAACAATGACGGCCTGATTCTCGCCCATGCCCTGAAGACCACACGCGACCAACTAGGGAATGCAAAAACGGAGGACCACGCGGCGTTGCTGGTGACGGCACAACTGGCAGTGGACGCCAATCACGACGGGGGAATCATGTTCGACGATGCGGATTTGACCACCCAGAACAAACCTTACCGGTTCTGGTTGAATGATGACATGGACGAATCGAAATCGAGCAGTTTGTTTAGTGAAGACGAACCTGAAGTGTATCCACCATCGCGTCCTGATTCAGGCGACCGGGCCATTAACAGTGCACGTGACTGTGAAGATCTGACGAGATTGTGGCTGGATGCAGGCAACCTCGCGGATTATTTGAAGGATGCGGCCAATGATTTATACATAGGACTCAAGTGGGAAAATGTCGGTGACACCCCTCCATCCATTCGATTGTTCCGGTCGGCTGATACCAGCGGCGGGCTTGGCCATATCAAGGACGCGACCATCGCCGCCACGCAAGCCAGTGATTTTAGTTCGTGCCTGATCGATGCCAATTTTGTTTCCACTGGCATTGACCAGGTCAAACCCACGGACCGGCTTGCGGATTTCATTTTTACCAAACACTCCTTTGCTGATTTGGACAAATCACAGTCAAAGCTCTTCCTGCTGTTTGAAGGTGTCAGTGAAGGCAAAGGTGAACTCCGGCTGGTTTTCCTGAAGAAAAACAGCGACGGTTCGTGGCAAAGCATGGGCGAAGGCCCCGGCGTGTGGCTCGACCTGAAAAATATCCGGCGCATGTATGTGCGGGCCTATAGCACGCCATTGCCGGAAAATTTTCCACTGTCGTGGCAGGATGCCGCTTGTAAAAATCCCCCGGGGTTTCCGTATCAGACAAATTGGATGACTGGCTCACTCTACATTCCTGTGGAAAATCTCGGATACGGCATAGGCGACAGCACTCCAAGCGATGAAAACCAGGCTCAATACCCCTTCGATGCGCCACCAGGCGAGCAGAAGAAGTGCGTGGTGTTTGTGCATGGCATTGACGTAACGGTTGCGGAACAGCAAGGCTACGCACAGTCGTTCTACAAACGGCTGTGGTGGGAGGGATATTGCGGGCGGCTGGTGACGTTCCGCTGGGCCACCACGTTGGATAACAGGGCATTTACACCATTTGCTGACAGGGAAAATATTTCGATTTTCAACTCCGGCGAATATCGTTCGTGGTATGGCGGCACTTCGCTACGGAACTACGTTGGCGGTTTGCGGGCGCAATTGGGCAATGACGAGACCATCAGCGTGGCAGCACACAGTTTGGGGAACGCCTGCGTGGGCGCGGCATTGCGGCAAGGGATGCAGGTGAACAGCTATGTGGCCATGGAAGCCGCCGTCCCGCTGAGTTGTTATTATGCAGAGACGGAAGATCCACCGACCGACTCAAGCTTGGTTAGAGCCGACTCCGCGAGTCCAACGCCGCGTTATGCCAGCGAGCTTGGCTATCAAGGTTATCTGAGCGATATTGACAACAGCGCGGTTAACCGTGCGAGTTATTATAACGCTGATGATTTTTGGCTGGTAACCGGCACACTGAGTCCTACCGTGAAGTCGAAAATGGAAGCAGCCGGAGGATTGCCAGGAGCGTGGCTTTATAATCAAATAAAAAACGTGGACTGGATAACAAGCCAGAGGAAGCATAAGCCGGATGATCGTTACGGACTCGGCGAGTATAAATACGAATCGCAATTCGGCCTTCCGCGACAACCAAGTTTCGAGCGGGGATTGAATTATACCCGCTCGGTTTCCGACCAATTTGAAGGCATGGCCTTTATCGCCCGTTCACGGACAAGGCCTTTGGGTGCCGGTGAACCGCCGCAGAAATTTACGGGATTGGACTTAAAGACGGTTTATAAGTTTGACCGGGAACGCTCTTGTCATAGTGGCCAGTTCCAACGCAATATTCAATTGATGTATGGGAACAACGATGGGAAGGGGTGGGTTGATGAAAATGGACGATCAATGCCATTCTATCGCCGTTTGATGAACGATCTTAACATTGCCCCTTAATTATGAAGAAGCGATTTATCGTATTTACCATCTTGATTGTGGGTGTTCTGCTGCTTGGGTGGTGGTTTCTCCGGGGAAATGCTCAACATACGACTCCAAACGTAGCGCCCATACCGGTCGCTTCAAGCATGACGACCCAATCGGTTGTTTCGAATCCAACGACGACCTCGGGGCCAGAGGTTATTCTCTCAAAAGTAATCCAAGACAAAACACATTTTGGACTGCAAAGTGTACGGCTGTTCAAGGCCACAAATTATCCACCAAGGACTGCCGAAGAAAAAGCGCAATGGGAATGGTGGGATAAAATGGACAAAACCGATCCTGATTTCCAATGGAAAATGCCGATTGAGTTTTACGGGAAGGTTTTAGACCAGTTTGGCCAGCCGGTGGCTGGAGCGGAGGTGGAATTGAACTGGACGACGGTCATTGGCCCAATTCCTGACCCGAAAAAGAGCATATTCACTGGTTCAGATGGACGGTTTGCTGTCACCGGCATTCAGGGCAAGGGAATAACGATTTCTGTGTCTAAGGTTGGTTACGAATCTGAAAGTGACTGGATACAAAGTTTTGAGTATGCTGCTTTTTATCAGGATAATGTTTCACCTACATATGACCCGCGAACAGTGGGCAGCGATGGCCCAGTGCAGGTCCTTGGTTGATGCATTTCCCGAGCTTCGTGATGGTCTGGCATTCGACGAGAAACCTGCCTGGGTTAAAAAACTGGCAGAAGAAGCCGGTGTTCCATCCGTAACGGCACGTGATCGCGTGCATGTGCTTTCGTGGCCGCGTGCTCTCAAAGAACAATTCTTTCGGTTTGATGAGGAACAGCCGAAGAGAAATATTTACTCTTACGTATTGGCTTTGGAGGCGAGCATTATCGAACCTTCGCGTACTTCTTTCCCGGAGTTTTATAATGGCAAAAGAACTACGGATGAAGCAGCTAATTCTGTGCGCGGTGTGTTGTTGACAAAAACAATTGATGGAATTGAGACGGGGGCTTTGGGAAGTCGTGAACAAATCCGGAGTATTTCGCCTCTTTTCTCAACCGGCTTGGAGTCGCGGCAGAAAAAAATTGCGCTCGGTCTGTTTCGTGATTTTGTGGAACAACGAGATGTGCAATTTGAAGACGTCAAAGCGGAAATCACGACGCAATTGCCAGAGCTACTGGAAGAGAGACCACCAAAACCGCAACGGGTCATCGCGTCGATAGCCGCACTTACGCGTACATTGAAAAATTATGAAATCGCGTTTATCGACGCCTCGACCAAAAGTGAATCAAAAAAACGGAAGCTCAAATCGGAATTGGCTGATGCTCTGGAAAATCTTATTGAAGCCGCGAAAGATCTCCGATCAAGGATTTGATTTTTCATGGACCTTCGTGCCGGACTGTTGGAAGCCAACAACCTTAGTGACCATCTGCGAAAGGCGGTATCCAAGCTACACAAAGGATATGAAAAAGCTGCTAAACAAAACCATATCAGTTATGAAGATGAATCTCAGTTACTGATGGGATTCGCTCATGCGTTAAGAAAAGGAGATACGCGCTTATTTTGTCCCGTCGATTTGCTCGCGGTGTTAAAAGAGTTTGAGCACGCCGGTGGAAATCCTGGAGCGCGCGATCATTTTTTCCATACATTTAATAACCTTTCCCTCGGATTGCTTATCCTTAACACGTTGGCTAGCGCCAGAAAACACAACGTAATTCCTGACCGCTTTATCGCTCCGCCCCGAGGTTCACCACAACCAGCGCTTAAATTGTGGGAAAGTTTGTGGACATTAACTTGTTTGTTTCACGATCCAGGATACATGGGGGAAAATTTCTGGCAGACCTTTGCAGTGGCGCTCGGGGTGGATGCCAGGGTTGAAGAGGATGTCGCTACTCCGGACCCAGTCGTCACACGCATCAATAACGCTTGGGACAGTGAATTTCTCGAAGCAAGAAATGATTTGATAGAATTGTTTAAGCATGTCGCCGGTTTATGGCAGTTATCGGGATCCGGCCGTGGTAATCCATCTCATCTATTCGATTCGGCATTGCGGCGTGCATATTTTAATGGTCGCAAATGTGGTCATAGTCTCGTGTCGGGCCTCAACCTTATAAAACGGTGCAGAAAAGCAGTAGCCGTTCCGGCCGCAAATTATGACAAGGAAAAGGCATCGAAGGCATGTGTCATCGCTGCATTGAGCATGATGTTCCATGATCGGCATTCACGCCACACGTTGGTTGAACACGGAGTGCCGCCAATTTCGTTTGAGGATCTGCCATATGCCGCAACATTGATGTTTGCTGATGCTTTACAGGATGACCGGCGCGATATAAAAGTGAGCAGGTTTCCCAAAGAAGGTGTTCTTGTTTCTTTATCAGTAAGCCAAGACGAGGTGTTAGCTACTGTTTGTCTCCCACGAATTCCTGTCAAATGGTGGCACAGCAAACCGGCCTTGGATTACTCGTCCCTCCACTGCTTGGAATCGTGCTCACCCGATGCGCACGCCGCGATGCGATACCCATAGTTATTCGAGATCTTCGTGATGAATGGGCTGTGGCCAGAAGGAAAATTTGGGCGCTCTTGGAGGCTTCGCGGGCGTCACGAACATCGGGCGAATTTATGGCAATCGAGCGTGAACTTTCACAGGCTTCGCGCCTATTCTCACCTCAAGAAACCAAACTGGATTCGCATCCAATTCGCATCTTTTGGGAAATCATTGCCGGAACCGCTGCTGGTGCTGTTATCGCTCAACTGTCTGGCGGCAACGCTGGGATCGGAGCAGCGACAGGCACAATGGGCCAGCTTGCGTCTAAAACCCCTGGATTTTTGCACGAGTTTGGCCCGGCGGTATTCGGGCGCGGAGCATTCGATCTTGCCAAAAAGGTTCGACGCGAAGTTTCCCAAGTAGAGTTTGATGCACTTTCAAAGCTCCTCACGGATAGTGAAAAACGCAAGTTAGGCTGTTAAGTTGCGGCCAAAATCATGTGTGCCCGCTTTACAGTCGCAAAAGATTTAGCCGAATTTGCGAAGTCCTTTAATTTCGTCTGCCGCGTCGCCTTTTTCGCCCCGCGTTACAACTTCGTCCCGCGCCAGCAAGCCCCCGTCATCGTCCTCAACCATTTCCAGCCGGTCTTGACACTCATGCGCTGGGGCCTCATTCCGTCCTGGGCCACCCGTCTTCGTCCGACTTCGACGTGGCAAGAGGACGAAAACTGTGAACCGTGGTGATTTCCGGCCTGCGCCCGGTTTTCACTCATGGCGGGAGTGGTCGGTCTTTGGTTTCGGGAGCGAAGGGCAGAATCAGCAGTCCGACGATATAAATCACGGCCACGGCGCTGGCGGCGTAGCCAAAACTGCCCAGCGCGATGACCAGGTAGCCGGTCACAAGCGGACCCGTGGAAGCCAGCACCCGGCCGATGTTGAAACAAAACCCCACGCCGGTCGCGCGAATGCGCGTGGGATACAATTCCGGCAGGTAAATCGGAAAGCCGCTGAAAATGCCGTTGTTGAAAAAACCCAGCAGCGGCAACAGCAACAGCACCTGGGCATAGGTTCGCGGTGTCAGGAACGTGACTGGCAGCATCACCAGACTGCCCACGCACATCAGGGCAAAGACCCGCCGCCGGCCCACGCGATCCGCCAGCGGACCGAAACTAAGGTAACCAGCCAGCGCCCCGACATTCAGCAGCATGGTGGCGTAGCTGACACGGCTCGTGAGTTCGGATGCGTTCATGCCCTGCAATTCCGGCAAGGCGCGGATGAGCGTTGGCGTCCAGTTCGTCGCCCCCCACAAACCGAACACAGCCACAAACGCCAGCCCGGAGCCAACCAGTGTGGCGCGCAACAGTCCTGGCGCAAACAGTTCCGCCAGTTTTAACGGGCGCGCGCCGCCGGCCTGCCGTTCTTCGGCACGGGCCTTGACCCATCGTTCCGGTTCCTTGACCCACCAGCGGACGAAGAGCGCGACCAACGCCGGCGCAACACCGACCACGAAGATCGGTCGCCAGCCGCAGTTGCGCAGGAGCAGGTTGAGGATCGCCGCCACAATAAATCCCGCTGCCCACGCCGATTGCAACAGTCCCGCCGCCTTGGTGCGCTTGTCCTCCGGCCACACTTCCGCCACCAGCGCCGCGCCCGCCGCCCATTCGCCGCCGATGCCAAGCGCCATGAGGAAACGGAACAGTGCCAGTTGCCACCAGGTCTGCGACATTGCGGCCATGCCGGTGAACACGGCGTAAATCAGAATTGTGAAAACCAGCGCCTTGGTCCGTCCGAAATAGTCCGCCAGCATGCCGAACAGGACGCCGCCAATGGCCCAGCCGATCAAAAAAATCGAGAAAATGATTCCGCCATACCAGCCGATGACCTCGGCGGTGACGGGTCCGCCGCCGGGTGCGCGCAGGAGGTCGTGCAGCGCAGGTTGCAGGACGAGCGCGTAGATGGTGGAGTCCATCGAATCGAACACCCAGCCAAGCCACGCGACGAAGAGCACCAGCCATTGGTAGCGCGTGACCCCGTGACGCCACGAATCCAAGTTCACAAAACAAACTTGTAACGAAACATTTCAGCCAAGGGAAGCGTCAATATGAGCCACCCGGTTGACTCTCCCGGGTTGCACTCCCATCCCGCCGAGGACATGGATTGTTACCGCGTCTCCAAACTGGTAAACAACGCCCGGAACGATTCGCCGGAGTGCATCAAAGCAGCATAGGCATCCACAGTTCACTAAACCGTCACAACGGCGGCCTGCCGCGTGAGGTGACCTGTCCACCATAGCCTTGGGGCGTGTTGCTCAAATTTGT
>PMOA01000103.1:0-347 GCA_003161635.1 Limisphaerales bacterium | reverse complement strand
TTGATTTGGGCAACACGCCCCTTGGCGACGGTGGAAGCCTTTTACGGGGCCTGCCGCGTGGCGTAGCTTTACGCGGCATTGACACTGACAAATCTTCGGCGCACACTCGAAGCCATGCCAGCCGGTTCGCCAATTCTGTTCCGCATCTGCCGCCCATCGCCTTCGGCTTATTCAAGCGGCGTCGCGGCGTCGGCCTAAGACTTCAAACTGCTGTCGAGAGAAAGGCCTTTCCTGCGGAAACGCTTGATTCCGAACAGTAGTCCCACACCACTGAGCAGCAGTGCCCCGGTGCCGGGCTCGGGAACATCGCTGATGATATTGTACTGTATCGGTAAAAAAGAGGTTGA
>PMOA01000136.1 GCA_003161635.1 Limisphaerales bacterium | reverse complement strand
GAGAAATGATTTGTTCATTTTCATTTGCGGTTGCAGGCGAATTTAACCACGGCGGGTCGCGCCGTAAAGAAATGAAGGCGGAATGGACACGGCGTAAAGCCGCGTGGCGGCCACGCCGCTATACGCGGTTGGAGAATCGCGGACTCGGCGGTCCGCGCTCCGAGCCTTTGGGCAATATACCCTCAACAGGATGCCTTTTGGCGGCAATGAATTTTTGTCCGTGTGAATTCGTGAAACTCGCGTCAAAGGATTTACTGCGACGGCGGGCCGGCTTCGGGCACGGTGCGGTAGAAGCGGGCCGGGTTCGTCGCGGCGTCCGGGTCCACAAAGTCTATGCGGCCGTTGACGACCTGGTTGGTGCAGACGGGCGTCCAGTGAATCAGGTCGGTGGAATATTCGACATGGAACCACGCGCCGTCCGGGCCGGCGGCGCTGAGGTTGAAGGCAGCGCCGGGCAGCAGGCCGGTGACGGGCCGCGGCGACTGGCTGTCGAGAATGATGGTGGCGGCGGCCTGCGGATAACCGAGCAGGTAGTTGGTGCCGGGAACGAGCTTGAGAATGACGGTGCTGGTGATGTCGGGCGGGCCGTCATCGAGCGGCATGATGGTGATGGCCGCGCGGCGTTCGCCCGCCGGGATGGTCACGAGACCCGGCAGCGCGACGTAATCAATGCCGTTGGTGGCGGTGCCGCCGATGTTGTAGGTCACGTCGAGGTCGTCATTGGTCGCGCCGAAACGGAACACGGTAAAGGTGGCGTCCTTGGGGCCGCAGTTGGTGAAGACCCGCCAAGGCGGGCTGGCGGCAAACCAGTTGCTCCATGTTGGCACGGGACTGGCCAAACCGAGCCACGGCCAGCAGTTGGTGCCTTCAATGGCGACGGGGTCGGTGGCGACGATGCTGACAATGGGCGGCCGGTTGGTGGGCGGCGGCGGCGACGGCAGGATGCTGATGAGCACCGGGACGGAAACGGCGGACGCGCCGCCGTTGTCGGTGGCCTTCGCGGTCAAGGCGATGTTGGTTCCCAAAGGCGGATTGGTCCAGAGCAGTCCCCAGTAGTTTGTGGGCACGACAATCAGGATGGGCGGTTGAATGGGGCCGGGCGGAAGCGGCGGCGGCACGGCGGTCACCCGCTGGCCGAAGCCCAAGCTGGTGCTGTCGGCGAAAAACTCAACGGTCGTCACGAAGCCATCGGGGTCGGCGGCGTAGGTGTAAATGGGAATGTTCACCGGGGCGCGGAAGACAGCGCCGTTGGGCGGACTGGTAATGCGCACGACGGGCGGAAGGTTGGTGGGCGGCGGACCCGGCAGGACAGTGATTTTGACCGGGGCGGAAGTGGTCGAGGTGCCGCCGTTATCGGTGGCCACCGCCGTCAGGGAATAGGTATTGGCCGGCACGTTTTGCCAGTTCAGGAAATACACCAGCCCCGTCACGCCATTCACGCCCGGCGGATCGAGAATGACCGGTTGTCCCCGGCCCAAGTCGGTGGTGCCGGCGAAAAATTCCACGTTCGTGACCGAGCCATCCGGGTCGGCGGCCCGGGCCAGCAGCGAGATGTTGACCGGCGTGTAGAACACCGCGCCATTGGTTGGATTGATGATGCTGACCGCCGGCGGGAGATTGGTGGGCGGCAGTTGAACCGTGATGTTGACCGGAGCGGAGGTTGCGGAAGCCAAGCCTACAGAAATCAAGCCATTATAACTGGCAACCGCAGTCAGCGCATAATTGCCGACTGGCGGGTTGGTCCAAGTGAAGCCCGAAAACCCGCCATGTGTTCCAGCATTAAGAATTCCTTTGCCCAAGTCATTGGTGCCGGCAAAAAACTCCACATTGGTCAGACCACTCACGTAATTGAGAAAAGCGACAATCTGAATGTTCGTTGGCGCATAAAATATCGTTCCCTCCTTCGGACTGATAATGCTCACCGGCGACGGGTTGGTCGCGCCGTTGGTTTCAATAGAAACCACCGCGTTGCTGGGCACGCCGATGGAATAATTGACCGGGATCATTAGCGGCGACGGGCATAAGTCCACCGTGACCGTCCGGGTGTCCGTCTGCCCCAAATTGACGGGTTTGATGATGATGGTGTTGGACATGACGCCGGCGGGGAGTGAAACAAAGCTGCCAATGGTCTGGTAATCCACGCCATTGGACGCGGAGCCGCTAATACAGCAATACACGTTAAGCGTCGGGGCGGGATTACCGGAACGAAAGACGGTGAAGACGGCGGGGTCGCCGTTCCAGGTGCCGTGGTCATCGGTCGCCCGAATGGTGACGACGGGAACCGAACTGCCGGTGGCTGTTTGCGCGAAACCGGCGGAGGCAAGCGCCAACGACAAACAGAATGCGGAGAATAATCCTTTTGCCAGCGAGACCGGATGAATCTTTTTCATACGACAAAAACCTTTCGTTTTTTTACGTCAGCATGGCTGATTTACCAAAAGCAATCCACGCATAGATCGGCGGAAAAGTCAAGGGCAACTCCGGCCATGACAGTCGAAGTGTGAGGGTGGAGCGCCGGCTCCTGCTGCGCCGACTTGTCACGGCGAATCCCGCAATGCGGGAGAAGACGGAAGCTTCCGCCTGTCCTCCGAAGCCAGGCGAAGGATGGAAGCGAAGGCTGGTCCAGCCCGGCGTTTGGGGTTTGTTTGGAACGTGCCGGGCCGGAGGCCGGCGTTCCAATCGAGCCGCCTTCATTTCACTTCGGCGCGACAAGTCGGCACGGCAGGCACGTGACGGGTGACAGGGGCCGCGTAAAAGGCTGCGCTCACGCGGTGAGGAAAACATCGAACATCGAATTCAACCACGGATCAACACGGCGTAAAGCCGCGTGGCGGCCACGCCGCTATACGCGGGTATTTCCTTGACTGGGGACGGGTCGGCGGTATCATGAAGGCGACCGGCAACACCAACAAGAAGCACAAGAAGCAGTCCAATAAAAACAGTCACAATCCATTTTGTTCTGGGCTGCATCGCCCTCGGCGCGGTCCTCGACATTTCACCGGTCGCTGCGGCCCAAACCCGGACCCTGCGCGTCGTCACCTACAACATCGAAGACGACACCGACGGCTACACCCTTCCGCGTCCGGGTTTGATTGCCCCGCCCGCCAACACCAATAATGTGCAGGCCGGCGGGGTGCTCGAGGGGATTGGGGAAGAGATTCTGGGCAGCGACCCGGCCCGGCCGCTCGACGTCCTCGCCTTGCAGGAGACGACCAGCAACACGATTACCGTCGCTCCAATCGTGAACGGCTTGAACTCGTTCTATAACGCGCCCGGCATGTATGCGATGAGTTCTTATCAGGCTACAGAAAATGGCGGCTTCGTCGCCAGCGGCAACGGCCCCAACGCGCTGGTTTACAACACCAAAACCTTGCAGCTTCTGGCCTCCGTCCCGGTGGATCCGCCGGGCGGCATCAACAACCTGGGCCCCAATAGCGGCGAATATCGCGAGGTGATGCGTTATGAATTTGCGCCAGCCGGGATGACGCCAACGGCAACGAATGAGTTTTACATCTATGTGAGCCACTACAAAGCGAGCCCAGGTTCCAACAACGAGGCTTACCGCAACGGCGAGGCCCGGATCATCCGCAATGATGAAGCGAACAATCTGCTGGCCAATGCCCGGGTGCTTTACGTGGGCGATTACAACATCACCACTAGCGGCGAGGCGTCGTATCAAACGATTTTGTCCAACACCGCCCCGAATGGCATTCATCAGGGACAGGGCATTGACCCCATGAACCCGTCGGGCGCGGCCAACATCAACTGGGGCACCTATACCACCGATACAAACATCCTGGCCATGGAAACGGAATCGTCCACGTATTTGCAGTACCGGGATGATTTACAGGTGATGACGACCAATGTTTATTTCAGCGTTGCGGGCGGGCTGGCGCTGGTTCCCGGGACGTATCACGTGTTCGGCAACAACGGCACGACGCCTTACTATGGCAGCGTGAATTCCGGTTCCAACACCGCGCTGAACAATCGTCTCGTGACGAACGGGCCGGTTTTTATCAGCGCAGCACAGCTTTATCTGGATCTCACCACCGCCAGCGATCACCTGCCCGTGGTGGCCGATTACACCATCCCCATCACCGTGCCGGCGCCGGTGTTCCAATCGGTGACCGGAACGGGCGGCACGGTGACGTTCACCTGGAGCGCAGTGGCCAGTGTTGTCTATCAATTGCAATACCGCACGAATCTGGCTCAAGGCAACTGGAGCAATTGGGGGAGCGCCATCACCGCGACCAACGCCGTCATGTCCACCTCCGATTCCATCGGGCCGGACCCGCAGCGGTTCTATCGTCTGCTGGTGCCGTGAGGGTGGCGGGTGGCAAGTGACGAGTGACAAGAGAAAAATCCGAAGTCCGACATCCGAGGTCCGAAATCCCGCAATGCGGGACGAATCCCGAAATCCGAAGGTTGGCCGTTGGAGCGCGGGTGTTGCCGGGAGAGACGGAGCGCCGATCTCTGAATCGGCGTGCTGCAGGGAGGGACGGAACGTGCCGAATCGGAGTTCGGCGCTCCAATTCGGATCTCGGATCTCGCCTTTCTTTCGGCGTAAAGCCGCGTAAAGCTGCGCCACGCGGCCACGCCCCTTTACGGGGTTTCAGGTTGCCTGGTTGTTCAATCATAAAATCCAAATTTATTTTGATTTTGTGATGTAATCTGTCAGGCTGCAACTGCGTCTGTTGATAATGATGGTCGAATTTTACCAGTTTCCGGATGAAGCCGTTGCTTAAAATCGCTGTTTTACTGTGTGTGCTCACTGGCACGGCCATAACCGTGCGGGCACAAATGGCGGTTCCGCCCCCGATGGCCGCCTATCAACCGCTGGCCTATCAGCAGCTTGACCAATTGCTGGGGCCCATTGCGCTTTATCCCGACCCGTTGATTGCCCAAATCCTGCCGGCGTCCACATTACCCACGCAAATCGTGCTGGCCGACCGTTATGTCAGCGGCGGCGGCGACCCCAACCAGATTGACCAGCAGCCGTGGGACCCCAGCGTCCAGGCGCTGGCCCGATACCCGGATGTTTTGAAATGGATGGATGATAACTTGAATTGGACGACTGACCTGGGACAGGCTTTTCTGAATCAACAGCAGGAGGTGATGGAGTCCATCCAACGGTTGCGCACGTCGGCTAATAATATTGGCAACCTGCAATCCACGCCGCAGCAACAGGTGATTAATGACGGCGGCTACATTGAAATTGTTCCGGCCAACCCACAGGTGATTTATGTGCCGGTCTATCAACCGGACCAGGTTTATTATCAAACTGCGTATGGCTCGCCCTTTATCACCTTCGGCATCGGCTTTCCGATTGGCCTGTGGCTGGATTTCGATTTTGATTGGGGGAACCACAATATCATTGTCTGGGGTCACGATCATCCGCGTCCGTCCAATTGGTGGCATGAGCCTCCACGTCAGCGGAACATGGGTAATACGACGGTCTGGCATCGTGGCAATTATCCGGGCGCAGTCGGGGTGAATCGTGGTGACCGGGGCTATGGTGTTCCCCATAACCAACCCGGGGTTGCCACGGTAGGCCGGTCTGTGTCTGATTCAGCGGCACCGCGACGGACACCGGCTCCGGCGGCCCGGCCGGAAGCGCCGGCAACCCGATCTTCGATGCCCGTCGCCCGACCTGCGGTTACCACGGTAAGCCGGTCCGTATCCGATTCAGCGGCAGCGCGACGGACACCGGCTCCGGCGGCCCGACCGGAAGCACCGGCAACCCGAACTTCGATGCCCGTCGCCCGAACCGCGCCGGCTCCAGTTGAACGTTCTCAACCCATCAGTCGGCCGGAATCGAGCGGCGCGTTTATTGGCATCCAGAGTTCGCGCGACACAAAAACCTTTAGCAACCGTGGCCAACAGAGCGTGCAGACGATCACCCATTCAGCACCGGCCCCACAGCCAGCACCGGCCTCACGGCCGGCGCCAGCGACGTCCTCCGGCAGCGGCGGTGGCGGCGGTCACAGTTCAAATCCCCCGCCAAGGCATTGAACCTTTCAACCCAATGATTCTCACGCAAACATTGCCGCTGATGAAACCCAACCGTTTTTCATGGGAGGTTCTTTCAAAACCCCGCGTTGATTCTTCCTCTCCCCGCGAGGAACGAGTGGGGAGAGGATTGAGGAGAGGGGAATTTCCAATAAAAACGCGCCGCCTCTCCCCGGCCCTCTCCTCCACTTCGCGGAGGCGAGGGTGGAATATCGGTTGCCGTGTGTGTTTTGAAAGAGGCTCATGGTTGCGCCGGATTTGGTCTCTCGCGTCCGGTCCCGGCCTGGCTCTGCTGGCGCTGACGCTGCCGGTGTGCGCGTCGGCTGCGGATGAACAGACTTTCGCTGCGCCGCAGGAAGCCGTCAACGCCCTGGTGGTGGCGGCCAGGAATCATGACACCAATGCCCTGCATTCGATTTTTGGGCCGGCAGGACATGATTTGATTTCGCCCGATGTTGTCCAAGCCACCGAGGAATACAAAATGTTTGTCCAACACCTGACGGAAAAGACGCAGTTGATCAAGCATTCGGATTCCAACGTCACGCTGGAAGTTGGCACGGACGGCTGGCCGTTTCCGATTCCCCTCGTCAAACAGGATGGTCAATGGTTCTTCGACACCGCAGCCGGCAAGCAAGAGATTCTCGCCCGCCGCATCGGCAGGGACGAAATGGGCGCGATCAATGTCTGCAACGCGTATGTGGACGCGCAGCGCGAATATGCCGGGCAGGATCGCCTGGGGGACGGAGTGCTCGCCTACGCGCAGTTCCTGCGCAGCACGCCCGGCACACACGACGGCCTTTTCTGGCCGGCGAAACCGGGCGAGGATTTGAGTCCATTGGGACCGCTCGTCGCGCAGGCTCGCGTGGAAGGTTATCATCGCACGGCCAAAATGCTGAACGACGAGCAGGCGCCTTATCACGGTTACTATTTCAAAATCCTGACCCGCCAGGGAAAACACGCACCGGGCGGCAAGTATAATTGCATCATCAACGGCCGTATGATTGGCGGATTTGCCCTCGTCGCCTGGCCGGCCGAATGGGGCAACACGGGGGTGATGACCTTCATCGTCAATCAACAAGGCAAGGTCTATCAAAAGAACCTCGGACCCAAGACCGTGAAAATCGCCAAGGCCATCACCACTTATGAC
Source organism: Limisphaerales bacterium (assembly GCA_003161635.1). Lineage (GTDB taxonomy): Bacteria > Verrucomicrobiota > Verrucomicrobiia > Limisphaerales > UBA11358 > UBA11358. The sequence goes on along the minus strand of PMOA01000136.1, from coordinate 1,309 downwards.
CCTGACGACACCTGGACTCCGGCACAGTAAAACTTGAAACGGACGACACACTGGAGTGGGCCATTCGATGAATGCCACGGGATATTACAGCAGCGCCTCACCCGGGGTGTTCACCCCGGTTACCGGCAGTCTGGCTGGAGTAACAGGGATCCCCTGAATCGTCGGAAATGTTTGGGTCTCGCGGAGTTCGCCCCTCCGAAAGAAGGGTTTCAATCGTTCCATCCTCGCGGAGGGTGAAGTGCGACGGGACGATGGGATGGGCGTGGGGCAAATCGGCAACGTGCTGCCGGCATCCGGCCGGCAGAACTGACTTTGCTTTTAAAGATGGATCTTCCGGCAGGATGCCGGAAGCACGTTCGGATGAAGTAGAACGTGCCGAATCGGAGTTCGGCGCTTCCATCGTTCCGTCTCCGAACACGCTGAAGTGTGGACACCGAACGAAGCGAGGATGCGGAACTGGAGTGATGGAGTGCCGGGGTGTTGAATCGGCAAAGCACCATTACTCCAATACTTCAACACTCCATTTTTACCCAAGCCTTCTCCGGTTCACGGCGCTTGTTCCAGCAGCCCGACGAGTTCCACGGGATGCGACCGCTGCACGTTGTGGTCGCCTTCCATAATTATCGTGGTCCAGCCCCGGGCTTGGGCGCGCCGGTAGAACGAATAAAATTCGTCCTGCTCCGGCGTTTTGCCCTTGTCCACCGTCAAAATGTAAGTCGTCGGTAATTTTGCGGCCACCGCCTGGTTGGTCAAGGAGATGGGTTGGCTGAAGGTTTTGGCCGGGTGCGGCACGTCGTGCGGCGGCGGCGGATTGTTCGTAATCCACGTCGGAATCACAAAGCCGTTGATGATGGGCCGGTCAATGCCGGTGCGGGCGCGAATGGCATTGGCGCACTCACCGTTGTTGGGCACAAAGGCGTCGAGATAGACCACGTGTTTGATGCGGTCGGGCACGCGGTCGGCCACGCCGGTGATGACCATCCCGCCGTAGCTGTGACCGACGAGCACCACGTCGTGCAGATCTTCCCACAGGATGACGTTGACGACGTCCTGAATGTGCGTGTCGAGGTCAATGTTGGTGCTGGCGAGGTGGGAACGCTCGCCCTGCCCCGTCAACGTGGGGCGATAGACCTTGTGGCCGTCGACGGTGAGCAACTGATCCACGTGTTTCCAATCCCAGCCGCCGCCCCACGCGCCGTGAACGATGACACAGGTGAACTTTTGGTGGTTCGACGACGCGGTCGCCGGACAGTTCGTTTTGCATCCGACGAATACGGTGAGGCAGGCCAGGGCCAGGGCCAGGCATTTC
>PMOA01000159.1 GCA_003161635.1 Limisphaerales bacterium | reverse complement strand
TATTATCGGGAAATGGTATAACTCGCCCCTCCGAAAAATTTAATCCTCTTTCTTGTGTGATTTTTCGGCGAATGATTTCACCGTCTTGGGGAGCGCGTTCTTCTGGTAAGGCGAATGGAGATTGAAATAAATGCCGCACAACGGCCGTTCGTCGTCACCCTGGCTCAAAATAATCGTCACCTGATTGTCCAGCGCGATGCCGTGCCGCATGCCCGCGCCGCGACTTTCATAGGCCTTGATCGCCTTGGCCATCAGCGAAACCAGCGACACTTCAAAATCCTCCGGCGTCTTTTCAAGGCACACGACGAATTTGTCATAGGTTTTGACAGCGGCGGCAATTTCGCGCTTGAAAGAATCAATCATCATCAATTCAAGCTAAACCATTCCGCTCAAAATGCAGTAAAATTTAATCCGCCTCCGCGCGCGGTTTGGTCTTCGCTCGCAGCCCAAACAACGCCGTGCCGATGCGCACCATCGTCGCGCCTTCTTCAATCGCAATTTCAAAATCGCCGCTCATACCCATGCTCAAATGGGGCAGGCGTGCGCCGAGAATTTGTTCGCATTGGGCTTTGATCTCGTGCAGCCGGCGAAAATGTGGTCGCGCCTTTTCTGCTTCCGGCGACCACGGCGGCACGGTCATCAAACCGTGAATTTCAATTCGCGGCAGCGCGTTGAGCTTCTTGAGTTCCGCCAGCAGTTGTTCCGGCTGGTAACCAAACTTGCTGGCTTCACCCGCGACGTTCACTTCAATCAGAACCGGCATGGTCCTGGCCGCCTGCTCCGCGCGTTTGTTGATTTCCTGCGCGAGCGACAGGCTGTCCACGCTCTGAATCATTTTGAAAAGCTCGACCGCGTCGCGGCACTTGTTCGACTGCAAATGGCCGATGAAATGCCAGCGTAATTTGCCCGGACACAGTGGAATTTTCGCTTTCGCTTCCTGAACTTTATTTTCGCCGAACAAAAGCAAACCGAGCTCCGCCGCCGCTTTGACAATTTCCGGCGGCTGGCTTTTGGTCACCGCCAGCAAAGTCACTTCGCCCGGCGCGCGCCCGCCGCGTTCGCACGCGGCAGCAATGCGTTTTTGAATCGAATCCAAATTTGCGGCCAAATCCATGAACCCATCGTAAATCGAAAATGGCGAATCGTAAATTCTTTCGCCAATTTAATTGCCAGTGTCACCGGGCTTTGATTTTTTATTTCCACAACATGTTTTCAACCGCCGAACCTCTTCCCAACCCGCCGGAAAGTTTGTCCTTTGGCCGGGTCCGGTTGCAGTTCGCCCGAATTGTTCCCGGTGACGCGTCACGCGGGTTCGTTCCCTATTATCATTTCCGTATTATCGTTGCGGAAGGCATGGACGTCGGCCACATCAACTTCCGGGTCGGAGAAAACGAACACGTCAGGCTCTGTGCCGGGCATGTCGGCTATGAAATTATCGGGCCATTCCGCAGCCATGGCCTCGCCTTGCAGGCGTGCCGCGCGCTCGCTCCGTTTGTCCGTTCATTCTATAAATCGGTCACCCTTACAAGTGACCCGGACAATTCTGCGTCCATCCGGACGATCGAACAGTTGGGTGCGCGCTTCATGGACGAGGTTGCCGTCCCGTCACACGATCCACATTATCAGCGTGGTTCGCGCAGCAAGAAACGATACCAATGGACGCCTTGCGCAAACAACGTGTTGCTCAAATATGAGAGGAGAATGCGTGGACTCATTCCGCCATGCGGGACTGCTACAAAGACCGCCGGCCGAAGACTTCGCGGATTGAATCAAAAACTGCGCGGACCATCTTCCGCGCCTGCACCGGTGTCGTGCAATAGGGCGGCATCAGCACGATGACGTTGCCGATGGGCCGCGTGAGCACCCCGCGCCGCGCCATCGCTTCGCAAACGCGAATGCCCGCGCGTTCCCGCAAATCAAACGGCTCGCGCGTCCGACAGTCCCGAACGAGTTCGACGCCGGCAATCAAACCGACCCGCCGGATGTCGCCGACGTTGGGCAGCGACCAAAGCGTTTGCAATTCATCGTGCAGATTTTTTTCGAGATTTTGCCGCGCGCAAATGGATGGTTTGCCCTGCAAAATTTCCAGGCTCGCCAGCGCTGCCGCTGCGCCGAGTTGATTGGCCGTGTAACTGTGGCCGTGGAAAAAAGTTTTGAATTCACCGTACTCGCCCAGAAAGGCGTCGAACACTTTTTGCGTCGTCAATGTCGCCGCCATCGGCAGATAGCCGCCGGTCAGGCCTTTGGCCAGGCACAGAAAATCCGGCTGCACGCTTTCGTGGTGGCAGGCAAATAGAACCGTACCGTCGCCGCGCTTGTGTAAGCGCGGTCCCATCACCACGTCATTCCGCGCTTTCACAAGCGCGGCTACACCCGTCCGCCCAAATCCCGTCATCACTTCGTCCGCGATGAGCAGCGCGTCGTGGCGGCGCGCGATTTCCGTCACCCGCCGCAGCCAGCCGCGCGGCTGCGGAATCATTCCCGCCGCGCCCTGAATCAACGGCTCAAAGACGAACGCCGCATAGGGATTTCCCTTTCGCCCTTGCGTCGCGAATTTCTTTTCAACCAGGCCGGCACATTCCCAGTTGCATTTGCGATATTCGCGGGCGTCGGCGCGTTCCGGCTTTGCGCGATTAAACGGACACCGATAGCAATACGGCGACATGACCTTGTCCGTCTTGAACAGCAAACCGGAATAACTTTTATGAAACAAATCAATGTGACCGAGCGAAACCGCACCGACAGTGTCGCCGTGATATGCGCCTTCGAGGGACAGGAAGCGTGGTTCGATTCGACGGTGACTCGCGGGCAGGCTGCCCGCGCTCCGGGTGCGCCGTGTAAATTCGTAGGCGAGCTTGAGCGCGACTTCGAGCGCGGTCGAACCGTCATCGCTGAAAAAAATTTTGTTCAGCAGGTGGGGCGAGGCTGCTGACGAGCCGGCTCGCGAGGACACTCGTCCCACCGCTTTTGCGTTTGCGAGTTTCACCAGTTTTTCCGCCAACAGGCTCGCCGGTTCATTGGCCAAACCGAGCGCGGAACTATGCGCGACCTTTTTGAGCTGTCGCTGAATCGCCGCGTTGATCTTGGGGTGATTGTGGCCGTGCAGATTCGTCCAAATCGAAGAATTCGCGTCGAGATATTCACGTCCGCGAATGTCGTGCAACACCGCGCCTTTGCCCGCGACAATGACCGCCGGATCGCGCTTCAGCCAATCGCGCATCTGGGTGAAGGGATGCCAGACAAACTGGTGATCAAGTTGGGCAAGCTTATTCATTTGCGATTGCGGATTGCAGATTGCGGACTGACCGCAACGCCGCGACCAGCAGTGAAATGTCCTCCGCCGTGTGAATCGCGGTCACGGTCAAACGCAAACGCGCCTGGCCGCGAGCCACGGTCGGATAACGAATCGCCGGAACAAAAATGCCCTGCTCGCGCAACGCGGCGGAAGCGGCAACCGCCCTGGTTTCGTCGCCGATTAGAACGGGGATGATCGCGCTCTTCAATTGCGGATTGCGGATTGCGGATTGCGAATTCAATTCGTTGATTCGCTCAAAAAGCTGCTTCCTCCGGTCTTCCCCGGCTTTCGATTGAATAAAGCGAACCCCGGCGGTGGCCGCGGCGGCGGCAGCCGGAACGGGCGCGGTGGAAAAAATGAAACTGCGGGCACGGTTGACGAGAAAATCAATCAATGGGCGCGAGCCGCAAATATAACCGCCCGAAGCCCCCACCGCCTTGCCGAGCGTCCCCATCTGAATTTCGATCTGGCCGCCGGCGCCGGATTCTTCCACCAGGCCGCGACGATTTTTTCCGTAAAGCCCGGTCGCGTGCGCCTCATCCACCATCAACCACGCGTCATGTTTTTCTTTGAGGGCGACGATCTCGCGCAACGGCGCGGCATCGCCATCCATGCTGAAAACGGATTCGGTAACGATGAGCGTTTGTCGTCTTTCGGAGGGATGAGTTACACGAGTCCCTGATTTGGTTTGGGACTCGCATAGCTCGCCCCTCCGGGTCCATTTCAGTATCTTCTCCAGATCTTCCAAATCGTTGTGGGCGAAGACGCGAATTTTTGCGCCGCTGAGCCGTGCGGCGTCCACAACGCAGGCGTGAACGAGTTTGTCCAAAACAATCACGTCATCCTTGCCGAGCAACGTGCAGATGGTTCCGATGGCGGTGGCATAGCCGGTCGAGAAACTCAGCGCGGCTTCGGTGCCTTTGAAATTTGCGAGTGCTTCTTCAAGTTCGTGATGCGGTGCGAGCGAACCGCAAATCAGCCGTGACGCGCCGGAACCAGCGCCAAATTTTTCAACGGCCTGGATGGCAGCTTCCTTGAGCAACGGGTCGCCGGCCAGACCGAGATAATCGTTGGACGAAAAATTCAGCAGCGTCCGGCTGCCAATCCGGATGCGCGTGCCCTGCGGCGTGTCCACGCGGCGCAGTTCGCGGTGCAAACCCTGGGCGCGCAAAGCATCCAGGCGTCCGGTCAGTTCTCGGTCGAAATGGTTCACGAGCTTTGCGGTGGAATGACCCAGTGCCCGTCAATCATGCTGGCGCTCACCTCGCCGGTGTGGCCCAGCACGGCTTCGCAGGCATCGCTGGTTTTTGTGCTGGCAGGTATCGCAATCAAATCGGCCAGGGCATTTTCGGAAAGCTCGCCGATATGCCCGGCCCGGCCAAGCGCGCGCGCGCCGTTGACCGTGGCCATGCGCAGAATTTCCACTGGCGGGAGCTTTGGATCGTTGGCCGCCAGCTCGCGCATCTCTTCGAACATGCTGAGTTCGGGATTCTGTTTCCTGATTTTGCGAACGGTGGCCAGGCTGTCCGTGCCGAGGCAGATGTTGACGTCGGCGTTGGCCAGCCGTTTGCGCAGAAACGGCGGATGGCGGAAATAATCATGGCTGCGCGGACAATGAACAACGTGAACGCGATGTTTGCCGAGCAGCGTGGCGTCCCCGCGCGCCAGCACGTTGACGTGAACGGCGAGCAGATTTTCGCCGAGCATTTTATTGCGGGCGAGGTGTTTGACCGGCGAGCCGAGACCGCAGTCGGACATGTCGCGGGTGTTGCGCTGCATCCAGTTGAACATTTCGCCGCGCGCGCGCATGAACATTTCAAATTCCTGCGCGGATTCCGCGACATGAATGCAAAGCTGCCAGCCGCGTTCACGGGCGGCACGCACGCTGAGGCGGAGCAGCTCGGGCACGGTGGAGTAGGGGGCGTGCGGCGAAAGCGAGGCGGAACAACGCGGGTGCGAAAGCGAATCAATTTTTTCGACGGCTTCGCGAAGGATTGCCACCGGGTCGCGCCGGGCGCGGATGCCGGTCATTTCGAGAAACGAAAAGACGCGCAACGGCGTGGCGTCCCAAACTTCAGGCAAAAGGTCGGGCACGGTTTCGATATCCGCGACGGTCGTCGTGCCGGTGCGCGCGAGCATCCGCGCGCCGTTCAGCCAGGAACGCACGTAATCGGAATAGCCCCATCCGGACTTGGCGGAAAGGATGAGTGGAATCCAGTCGGTGAAGGTTTTCGGCGGCGGCAATTCTCCCGCCATGTCGGGGTAATCCAGATGACAATGCGCGTTGACGAGGCCGTGCAGCAGGATGACTTC
>PMOA01000039.1 GCA_003161635.1 Limisphaerales bacterium | reverse complement strand
GATGTCATCAGCCAGTGACGCGCGACGTGAGCATCAGCAACCCGGGAGCAAAGATATGAACACTCTGCTTGAAGCTCCGGCCCACGAAGCCGAAACGGCTGGCCTTCGCCACGACGACGCCGGGGTCGTCTGGAAAGCAAACGGAAGCCATCCGAATCAAGGCCGCTCCGAGTTGCGTTGGTTGAAGGCAACCGTCCGAACGATTGACTCCCGACGTGATGACCTCGAACGAATGCATTGGAAGAAGATATGGCGTTCAATGGTTGAGGATTGATGTGGCCGCGTCGGAAGCTGGCTTCATGAAATTCCCGGTAGGGTAACACCCCATAGCACCCTTCCGCTCTCCGGGTTTATCTTCACGACATGAAAAATGAAAGACTCATTCAAAGTGGAGGTGACCAATGTCACTGATTTCTCTCGCCGTCACTCTGATCGTCATCGGCGTGTTGCTCTGGCTGGTCAACACCTACATCCCGATGGACGGAAAGATTAAAAAAATTCTCAACGTCGTCGTGGTGATTTGCGTCGTCGTGTGGCTGCTGTATGCCTTCGGTATTCTCAATCATAGTGGAGACATCCGGGTTCCGCGAGTTCAGTGAAATTTGCGGCGGTCGTGGCCGTGACTGGATCGGGCGGTCAAGAAACCAGAAACCACCAACCACAAGACACTTTGGCAACCGGGCATGTGTCACGTTCCTCCGAGGCGGCCTCGCGTGCATTTGAGGCCGCTCGCAGTGACCTCGCCTTTAATTGCCAATCCGGCCCTGCGGCCCCGAATTTTTCGGGGTCACAGGGCAACAAAAACTCGACGGAGTTCACAACCTGGCTGTTTCCCGGTTTTCCCCCTCCCTTCGCGCGCTGACCACGTTCACCGCGACACGCCGGGTCGGGAGTTGGATTAAAAAGAATCTCAGATGGGGTAAACACCCCATAGCGCCCGCAAGGTTTCCGGGCTTATCGTCAGGTCGTGAAAAGGCTCGTCCAAAATGGAAAATCATACCAAATTCGAAAACTGAAAGGAAAACTATGTCAGTAGGAACTATTTTGCTCGTTCTGCTCATTCTGATGTTGGTTGGCGCATTCCCTACCTGGCCGCACAGCAAGAGTTGGGGCTATTACCCGAGCGGCGGTCTGGGCTTGCTGGTCGTTATTCTGCTCGTCCTCCTTTTGCTCGGCAGAATTTGAGCCGGATAGGGGGCGTTTGTTCGNNCGGGAGGGATTGGGCGTTGAATGAATCGAATGCCAGACAAGTAGTTCTGTCGAGCCAGCGTCAGGCCCCCGCCCGGAGAACGCTTTGATTCATGACAACTCCAATGGGGCAAACACCCCATAGCGCCCACCCGGTCTTTCGTGCTTTCGTCTGGCCATGGCAGAACAACGATTCCTCCGCAGCCCGCAGTCAGCCGCCGCACAACCGCTGGCGCCGAACCCGAACCGGAATCCAAATCAATTGGAGGAAAGGAGTGGTCAAAACAATTAAAATTCGGCATCATTATATCGAGATGGCCACGAAGGTTTGCTACATCAATCCCGCAGGCGCGGGACCAGGTTGCCGGCAAGGATACGACGCGCAGCTTGCGTTGAACGCCGAAGCCCAAAAGGATTTTTGCCTCAAGGCCAGGAAGGCGGGCGACTTGAAAATCCCACCGGGCCGGAGAATTCGAAGTTCGGCGCTGGTGGTCCTGGTGGTCCTGTCGTTGTGCCTCTCGCCGTTCGCTCACGGGCAGGAGCCAGCCGTTGGCTTCACGAAGCCGCCGGCAGCGGAGACTGTTGTTCTCCCCAAATCCGTCCCCGACCCCATCGAACCGTTGAATCGGGTGATGTGGGCCTTCAACAAGGGGCTTATGACCGGCGTCATCAAGCCGACGAGCAAAGTTTATCGGCTCATCGTCGTGAAACCGGTCAGAACTGGAATTGGACATTTTGGCAGGAACCTCACTTACCCGGGACGATTGATCAACAATCTGCTCCAGGGAAAGTGGAGTGGAGCGCGCGATGAATCCTACCGGTTCGTTTGCAATACCACCGTCGGGGTGGCCGGGTTCTTCGACGTGGGGACCAAATGGAAGATTCCGAAATCGGACGCGGATTTTGGCCAGACTTTCGGCAAGTGGGGCTGGAAGCCGCAGTGCTTTTTGATGCTGCCGATTTATGGACCGAGCAATGAACGCGATACCCTCGGTCTGGCCGCCGACACGGCCGCCAATCCGCTGATCTATATCGCTCCCTACAAATTCGTCGCGAACAATCCGCTGACTTATCTCGGCCCCTACACCTATTTCTCCTACGTGGTCATGTATAACGATCTCGCCGACAGCGTGGACGAATATGTGCGATTCAGCCAGGCCGAAATGGACCCGTATTCCGAGATTCAGTATGCCTGGACATTCGCGAGAGCGAACCGGGTGGCGGATTTCCAAGTGAAGGGAAAACAGGACGAAGCCTCGCTGGAAACCATCGAATCCGTCTTCTTCACCTTCAAAGATCCTGAATTCCCGGGCCACGGCAAGACCCGGTCGGTTCTGATTCCGGCAACGGGCCGGAAATTAAAGTTCACGTTTTGGTTGCAACCAGGAAAGGCGAACGTGGTTTACATCGTTCCCGGGCTGGGTTCGCATCGTCTGGCCGAACCCTCCCTGGCGCTGGCCGAGTTGGTTTACAAAAATGGCTTCTCCGCCGTGTGCGTCAGCAGCCCTTTCAACTCCGAGTTCATGGAACACGCTTCGACAGCGGCGATGCCGGCTTATCTGCCGGCGGATGGCCACGACTTGCACGTCGCTCTCACCGAGATTGATCACCGCTTGCATCTGCTGTATCCGGATCGGTTGGGCAACCGAGCGTTGATGGGTTATTCCATGGGCGCATTCGATTCTTTATACGTTGCGGCCACTGAACCGACGAATCAGTTGCCGTTGATTAAATTTGACCGCTACGTCGCCATCAATACACCCGTTCAAATGGCGCATGGGCTTTCCAAGCTGGACGAATTTTACCGGGCGCCCCTGGACTGGCCGGTTGCGGAACGAACCGACGACATCGAAAACACTTTTCTCAAGGTGGCCGCCTTGAGCAAACTCAGCCTCACGCCGCGATCCTCCCTGCCGTTCAGTGCCATCGAATCCAAGTTTCTCATCGGAATGACGTTTCGATTCATGTTGCGGGATATTATTTTCAGTAGTCAGCGGCGAAATAATCAGGGAGTCCTGCAACACCCGATCCGGAATTTAAGGCGCAACCCCGTGTATCAGGAAATTCTTCAGTATTCCTACCAGGATTATTTTACAAAATTTGTTATTCCGTATTATCAGGCCCGGGGCATGGCCTCGCCGACGGCGGAAGCGCTGGAAAAAGCCGGTGATTTACGGACGTATGACGCCGGTCTGCGCGCCAACCCCAACATCCGCGTCATCGTCAATCAAAACGATTTTCTCCTGACGGATGAGGACCTGGAATGGCTCCACGCCACGTTTGCCCCGGAACAATTGACGGTTTTCAATCGGGGCGGTCACTTGGGAAATCTTTCCAATCTGACGGTGCAAAAGTCCATTTTGGCAGCGCTTACGCCCATGAGGCCACCCGATCCCAAACCTGAAGAGCCACTGAAATAGTTTCGCCCATGAAACCTGTAGCGCAGACATTCTTGTCTGCGGGTTCGCGGGACATTCTTGTCCCGCGTTTCCTGCGGAACGACACGGATTGGCGGCTGGCCGCCGTCGCGCCGAAGCGGCGCTTTGGCGTGCCGCGAAGGCGGAAAAGTCGCCAGAACCCGCAGACAGGAATGTCTGCGCTACATACCGGTTCAAGGGCACATCTCAATTTTCGATGACGGCCGAAGTTCTTCGATTTACATTTCGGTGGGGTAATGATTAGCTTTGCAACCGATGAGAGGCCTCGTCATGCGCAAGCAACTCTCACCGGCTTGGATTCTGTTCATCCTCACCGGCCTCAACCTGTTCAATTACCTTGACCGCTACGTGCTCTCGGCGGTGTTGACACCGTTGCAAAAAGATCTCGGCATCAACGACGGTCAGGCTGGGCGGCTCGTGACGGCATTCATGATCGGCTATTTCGTCACGTCGCCAGTCTTCGGCTGGCTGGGCGACCGCTGCTCGCGCAAATGGCTCATCGCCGCCGGCATTTTTGTCTGGAGCCTGGGCACCATCCTGACGGGCTTCGCCACGACCTTTGCAATATTGGTCGGGTTTCGCGTGCTTGTCGGCCTGGGCGAAGCCAGTTATGCGACCATCAGTCCGAGTCTGATTTCCGACAGTTACGCTCCGGTGAAACGGAACAATGCGCTGACCATTTTCTACGCCGCAATTCCCGTCGGCGCAGCGCTGGGCTTTTTTATTGGCGGACCCATCGCCGAGACATGGGGCTGGCGGCACGCGTTCATCTGGGCGGGCGCGCCGGGGTTGCTCCTCGCCCTCGTGATGCTGCCGTTCGCCGAACCCAAACGCGGCGAGGCCGAGGGCAAGACGGCCGAAGCCGCAAAAAGACCTTCCGTCCGCGACATCGTGAATCTCTTTCGCATCCCGGAATACGTGCTCGTGGTGTTGGGCTACACGGCCTATACGTTCGCACTGGGTGCGTTCGCGATTTGGGGACCGACGTTTCTGCATCGCGCCCACGGCGTGGGCGTGGCCAAGGCCGCCGTATTTTTCGGCGCGGTGACCGTGGTCGCCGGGCTCGTGGGCACGTTGATCGGCGGATTCGCAGCGACCGCCTGGCAGAAGCGCAATCGCGCCGGCTACGCGTGGACGCTGGGACTCTCGGTGCTGGCCTCCGTGCCGCTCGCGTTTGGCGCGTTCCTCGCCGGCTCAACGTTTTGGTCCATGTCGTTTCTGGCGGGTGCGATGTTCTTCCTGTTCCTGTCCACCGGACCGGTCAACACGCTCATTCTGGAAACCGCGCCCGTGAATCTTCGCGCCAGCGCCATGGCCGTTTCGATTTTCACGATCCACCTCTTCGGCGACATGTGGTCGCCGGAGATCGTCGGCCGGCTCGCGGATTCATTCGGCGGAAATTTGCAGAAGGCCGTTCTGATTTTACCGGTCGCATTGATCGTGGCGAGTGTGCTTTGGCTGGTGCTCGCGTTGAAAACGAAGCGTGGCCCCGCCCACCATTCCACGCCCGCATGATCGGGTGAGAGCTTATGGAACTGAATATCCCTCTGCTTGCCGTAGCTGGAAGAAGGCATATCAACTTCCTTTTCCAGGCAGTTTGTTCCAAAATCACTCCATCGTGACATTGCCGGTTTCTACAGTCACCCAATCCTGTCGCGTAGCCATTGTGCTGGCGGGAGTTATTTTGTGGGCGAGCTTCCTCCCGCTTCGCGCCGACGAAGGACGACTGTTTCCGAAAGGTCAGAAGCTGACTTCCGTGGTGGCCATTGACATGCGGAAGCTTAACGCCGCCGAGCGAGTGATGATTTCCACGTTGCAAGGCATTCTGGCGAAATCGTCTTCGAAGCAGATTTTCATGGACGAACCTGGTCCCCCTTGGAAGGGCTTTCTAACCGAGCGCTATGGAATGGGAGTGACAGCCATGCCGGACCCCTGGGAGGTGCTTGCCCAATTCGCAACCAATATTGATGGATACATTTTGTATGACCACGAGACCAACATGAATTCGGTCAATGCAGCCACTTCGCTTTGCGGGCCTTACAAAGCCGTCGCTGTTGACGCGAGCATTGAAGCCCGCGTCCGTGCCACAGGCATTACGCGGATGATCATGGATGTGCGCAACCGTAATGAGGAGTGGGTATATGACAATTACCGGAGTCTCCTGAATCCATCGCTCGGAGCCGAACTGAACGAGGATATCAATTACCACCTCCGGGATTATGCTGTGATGGCTAACGCCTTTGTCTTTTACGACAACGGCGTATTCCACCAACGGATTCTTGAGGATTGGGCCGCGCACGGAGTGCTGATGGGTTACACGGATGTCTCAGTTAAAGGCGAGTATGGCGCTTTCGTTGAGTATTCAAAGCGCGGCATTTACTATCTAGGCGCGGATATAGCAGCGAATCTTTCGCTTTTGAGCAGCGTTTACGACGAGAACCTGCGTCAAAAAAGCCATCCCCCAGAACCGGCGGCCGAAACCAACGTGCATTATGTCACCTTTCTGATGTCCGACGGAGACAACGTGGCGTTCAACTTGTGGAGTCTCTACTTTCAATATAATCGTCCGTCGCGGGGCAAATTTAATATGGGCTGGCCCGTGCTGGCTTCCATGGTGGATTATGCGCCATCAGTTCTGCGCTGGTATTACGAGAACGCTTCAGTGGCTGACGGCAAGAGAGACAATTTCATTGCTCAAGGTGGGATCACGGGAGCTTATTTGAATTCATGGCCTGCCGATCGGTTAGTGGCGCATGCGCAAAAGCTCAATGCTTACATGAAAGCAGCAGATATGCGAGTGCTGCAAACCATCGGCTACGGTGGATTCAGCCAATTGGGTGTCTGGGACAAATTCACAGCACAACCAAACATCGATGGGATCTTCTACAACAACTATGGTGGCCCAAATACCGGACAGGTTCTATTCTCCAACGGAAAACCGATTGTCGAAATCCGCGACGTTCTTTGGAAAGGGATAGAAGACGAAACTTCGCTCGCGAAACGGATAAATTCCGCTCCTCGGGACCCTCGTCGCGCCGAAGGCTACACCGCTGTGCTGGTGCATGGCTGGACCATGAACCTCGATAATATCCAGAATGTGATTAACCTGTTTGCACCGAATGTACGAGTGGTAACGCCCGAGGAGTTTATAGCACTCGTTCGAAAAAACGTAACCCGATAGCCATCCAGGTCAGTGCCGCACAAGTTTTGACCTGGTGTCGTCTGCAACGAACCTCGTCAGCGCTTCCCAGCGTCTCAAAACGTAATCAATCGCCTGACCGAGCAGTCCCTGCGGCAAAGTCAAGACGCTTCGCGCGGTTCGTGAGTCATCGGCAAGCGCTTCGCGTCTTGGACTGCGCCAGCCCTCCACCGCTCTTGACCTCGCGTAAAGAGAGGGAGAATCGTTCACCGTCTCACTGAAATGCGCGACTGGATTTACCGGAACAAAACAGCGGCCTCCTTTGCCGAATGACGCTCGCATTGATTGAATTTGTTTTATTTGCCCGGCGTTGTGGGCGGAGTGGGTGGATTCGATGGCGCTTCCATCTGCGTCTGAAGCTCGCGGTGGTTCACTTTGCCAGTGCCGAGCTTCGGAATCTCCTTCACCACTTTTATCTCGCGCGGCACGCTCAGATTCGTCAACCCCCTGGCTTTGATGGCGTCTCGTATTTCGTCCAGGGTCAGCTTCGGTTCGTTGGTCACGGCGATGAGCGCTTCGCCTTTGTTTTCTTCGGGGCGCGTGATGACGGCGATCTGGCAGTGCAGGCCGTAGTGCGGAAACGCCCCCGCCAGCGCGTCCTCCACCGCCGTGAGGCTCACCATCTCGCCGCTCACCTTGGCGAAACGTTTCAACCGCCCGAGGATGTGCAGGTAGCCTTCGGCATCCACGCTCACGATGTCGCCGGTATCATACCAGCCGCCGAGGGCCTGGAACTTCGCGTTCGCCTCCGCGTTCAAGTAGCCTTTCATCACGTTCGGCCCGTGCACGAAGAGCCGCCCGCCCTCTGCCACACCTTCGACCGGCTCCAGCTCGTATTCCATGCCGGGCAGGAGGCGGCCCACGGAGCCGTAACGCGGCTCGAGCGGTGTGTTGACGCTCAGGCACGGAGAGCACTCGGTCGCGCCATAACCTTCGAGGATGCGCACGCCGTATTTCTGCGACCAGGCGAGCGCAGTGGTTTCCTGCAACTTCTCCGCGGCGGCAAACAGATACCGGATGCTGCGGAAGTCGTAGGGATGTGCCTTGCGCGCGTAGCCGTTCAGGAAGGTGTTGGTGCTGATAAACACCGTGCAGTCATGTTCGTAGAGCGCGGCCGGCACGTTGCGGTAATGCAAGGGCGAAGGATAGAGGAAGACGTAGATCCCGCGCATCAGCGGCAGGAACGCCCCCACCGTGAGACCGAAGCTGTGGAAGAGCGGCAGGCAGTTGAAGAGACGGTCGCGGTCGGTCAAATCGGTGACGGCCAGCATCTGGCGGATGTTGGCGAGGGTGTTTCCATGCGTCAGTTCCACACCCTTGGGCACGCCTTCGGAGCCGCTCGTGAAAACAATCACGGCAGTGGAGCTGACTGAAGGCTGAAGGCTGAAGGCTGAAGGCTGAAGGAAAACGTGCCGGAGCAGCGTGAGGAATTTCCGGGAGCCGGTGATGCCGGCGCGCACGTCTTCGAGATAGATCAGACTGATGCCCGCTTTCACAAAATCGTCCACGTTGAGCCTGGCGCGTTCAAGAAAGGCACGCGAGGTGACGATGTGTTTCAGTCCGGCGAGTTCCGCGCACGCCAGCATGGTGGGTGTGCCCGAGGAGAAGTTCAGCATGGCGGGCACTTTGCCCAGCCTCCACAAGGCGAGGATGACAACCGGTGTGGCGTTGACATTGGGCAACAACAGGCCAACACGCTCGCCACTCGTAACTGCGCCACGCAAGGCATGCGCCAGCACATCCGCCCCCACCATCAGCTTCCGATAGGTCAGCGTCTGCAGCGTCGCATCTTCGAGGATGATATGGCCGGGAAGTTTGCGGGCGGTCTCCGCCACCGCCGAGAGGACATTCTGCGCGCCGAACGCCATCTCGACCTCGAACTGCTGCCGCACCATCTGGTCGCGGAGCCAGCTGGTCAGCAGCGCCCGCGCGCGACCGGTGCTGATGTCCCCCAACTCGGGCGGAGCAAGCGTGGCGCTGAAATGCGCGGTCACTTTGGGAAAACATTTTTTCCAGCCCGGATTGGGGGAAAACGGCAGGCGTTCGGCGCCGCGCAGGTAAGCCGTGATGACCTTCGCCTTGGTTTTGAAAATTAAAAATCCTGTGCCATCGAAGAGCTTCATCAAGGCGCCCGTGCGCGACAGGCGGCCTTCGGCAAAAAGTACGAGCCGCCCGCCGCCTTTGAGAAACTCCGCCATCCGCTTCACCGCGTAAGGCGACCGGGTGTCCATAGGCAAGGTGTAGCGGTTGATCATCACTTTCCGATGCAGCCAGCTCGTCTGCGCCGAGATGCTCGAAGTGACGAACTTCCAATCCTCATCCAGGCAGACCCAGAGAAACAGCCAGTCGAACCAGGAGCGGTGATTCGGAATCAAAAGCACCGGACCGGGCGTTTTCAGCGCGTCCAGGTCGTAAGCACGGAAGCGGAACAAGACCTGGAGCAAAAAGCGGAAGACAGTTTTCATGGCTTTGGGAAGTGCATCATTTGGGAGCGCGCACTTCAAACAAAATTTGTGCCTGTGCATGGCGAATTGTCCTTTGCCCTGTCAGGGCAATTTGGTTCCGCCTTCGCGGTGCTTCCGCCTTCATCCGATTCCCGTCGTCGTTGTACTTTGACGCGGCAAGTCGGCGAGACAAGCCGTCGCGACAAGCAGCGCATTCGCGTCAATTCGCGCAAATCTCGTTTCCTTTCTCCGCAAACTCGCGGGACTTTTCTTCCATTCGCGCTTGGGAAAAACAAGGCGAAAGGGTGAGTTGCCTTGTGCGGGCGAAATCCTGTCGCCAAATTAGGACACTACCAAGGTTTGGTAGGGTAACACCCCATAGCACCGGCAAGGTTTCCCCGTCCATCATGGAAGCGCTTGCGAATATGAAGTCATCCCCACCCAAATCTGACTGAGCCGCCGAAAAAGTTTCGCCCATGAAATCTGAAGCTCCCGCGACCGTCGCCTCCGCTATTCCTGTCACCGCCGGCGGACCGGTCGTAGTTCAACCACACAAAATTCCACTGGCCGCCAAAGTGGCCGTCACCGCCTTCCTCGCCGTCCTCGTTCCGGTTTATTTGCACACCTATGGGCCCACCAATTTTTTATGGTTCTGCGATGCCGCCCTCTTGCTCACGGTGGCGGGCATGTGGTTGGAAAGCTCCCTGCTCATCAGCATGTGCTCCGTGGGCATTCTGCTTCCGCAATGCCTCTGGCTCGTGGACTTCGGCAGCAACCTTCTGGGGATTCACCTTCTGGGCCTGACCGGTTATATGTTCGACCGCCATCTGCCTCCTTTCACCCGCGGACTTTCGCTTTTTCATGGCTGGCTGCCCTTGCTGCTCGTCTGGCTCCTGTTCCGGCTGGGCTATGATAAACGGGCTTTGACTGCCTGGACCGGCCTGGCCGCAGGGTTGGTGCTTGTCTGTTACTTTTTTACTCCGCCTGCTGGCGCCCATCTGGCCAACCCCAACCTCCCCATCAACATTAATTATCTTTACGGCTTCAACGACCAGCAGCCGCAACACTGGGTCAACCAAAACCTTTATGTCATCCTGTGGCTTGGCGTGGTGTGGCTCGTCGCCTTTTTCCCCACCCACCTGGTCTTGCGCAAAATCTTCGCCGCGCCACCGCCAGCGGCCGGCCTGAAACTCCCCATTCGATTTCGTTAATCATCCCCGCCTGCGCGCCAGGGCTGGATTCATAAATGTCTGGTAGGGTAACACCCCATAGCGCCCGCAAGGTCTTCGGGTGCATTGTGGCGGTGGGAAATGGAACACTCTTCCAACTCAAGAGTCCGCCATCCCGATGAATCACCAACTATGAAACACAACCATAACCATGACAACGTCCGCAGCACCGGCCCCCAACTCGTGCCCGTTCGCTTTGAATTCACTCATCCGACAGCCACCACCGTTTGCATCGCGGGAACTTTCAACCAGTGGCAGCCCGAAGCCAAGACTCTGCATCCCGCAGGGGGCGGTCGCTGGTGGAAGGAAACGGCTTTGGCGCCCGGCACCTACGAATACTGCCTCGTAGTGGACGGCCAATGGATGCCCGATCCGCTCGCCAGAGAAACCGTGCCCAACCCGTTCGGTGGGAGAAACTCGATTTTGAAGGTGGCCAGCTCGCCGGAAGCAGCCCATCTCGACGACGCGGAAAATTTACCACTGAAAAACGCAAACAAACCGAAAACACAAAAAATATGAACAAACAAACACAAGCAACCAGCAATGACATGGGCCAACTGGCCGAAGATGCGCGCGCCTTGATGTCCGCCACCGCCGACGTGGCCGGAGAAAAAGTCAGCGAAGCCCGCAAGCGTCTCGCCGCCGCGCTGGACAGCGCCAAGGAAATCGCGGGCCGTGTCTGCGACAAAGCGGTCGAAGGCGCGAAAGCTGCCGACATGGCCGTGCGTGAGAATCCTTATCAAGCCATCGGCATCGCCTTCGGTG
>PMOA01000157.1 GCA_003161635.1 Limisphaerales bacterium | reverse complement strand
GCAGCGCGACAACCCTGCCATCAAAACTTTCAAACCGACCCGCACCCGCCAATTTCGTCGGCCAGTCCGCAAAGGATCTGGTAATACTCGTCCCGGGAAATCCCCAGGGCGGCGGCGCCGAAAACTTCGGCGTCATCCGCCGAGGCGAATTCGCCGTAATTCACCAATACCAGTTGATAAAGAACCAGGCCGGGCACGCGCTCCAGTTGTGCCAGGAAAACCGGATGAACGAACATCATAAAGCCTTCCTCCGGACGTTCTCCTTTGGCGGCGGGATGCGCGAACTCGCCCAGATTCAACGGCCCGGCGTCAAAAATGACCTCGCACGGGTAGCGGACACAGGCGCGGTCTTCGAGAATCCGAAGCAGTTCCTTCCAGCCGATGTGCGGACCGTACTTCGCCCGAATCTCCCTGCCCTTTGCGGCCACGTGCCCATTGAGCGATTGCCGGGCGTCTTCGGCGGTGAGTTGGATTGCCATAAGGTGCCGGTTCTCAAGATTTGACCGCGGCGCTCAAAGCGGGGGCACCGGTGGCGGGTTCGGGTTGTCCCTCGTTCGCTTTGGAAAGTTTGCCCTGGAGAATCGGCACCGCCATGCGGAGAAAAACCGTGTAGCACAAAAGGCCGAAGGCCCAGATGCCAAAACAAACCAGCGTTTCGTTGAGCGACGGCGAGTATTCCACCATTTCGCCCAGCGGCGTGGGAATGAAGCCGGGGATCACGAGGCCCATCCCCTTTTCAATCCAGATGCCGACAATGCACAGCACACACGTGACGTTGAGCCACTTCAAACTGCGGCTCAACGGCAGCACGAGCAGCACCATCGCGACCAGGTTGAACACGATGGCCGTCCAGATCCAGGGAACGAGCGCGTGGTAACCATGCAAACCAAGAAACAGGTATTTGGCGGAGGCGACGTGGAGATTGCCGGAATAAAACTCTTTGAAGACTTCGTTAATCAGCAGGAAGACGTTAATGAGCATCGAAACTTGCACGATGCCGCGCAGGGTGAGCAGGCCGCGATCCGTGATCATGAGCCGCTCCCTCATCCTGGACCGGATAATCCGGTTCATCTGGGGGTTCCGCATGAGCTTGCGCAAAGAGTCTGCCGGCAGGCGCAGGACCCGGGCGGGCTCCTCGGCGATGGCCGTGGCCACGCGCGGAGTTCCGGCGAGGGCGGAGATCTCGCCGAACTGTTCGCCCGGGCCGACGCTGCGGGTGATCCGGAAACGCCCGCTTTCCTCCCGGAACACCTCCACGCGTCCTTTCAGGACAAAGAACGCCTCGGTGTCTTTTGCTCCCTGGTGCAACAGGGCATCGCCCGAACCCACTTCCAGGACCATCGCGCCGGCCAGGCTGTTCTGGCGGGCCTCTGCCGAAACCGATGCCAGTTCGGGCAGGTGACGGGCCAGCAGTTCCAGGTCGTCGAGGGTGGCCGCGCGGCACATCGCCGCCCCCGGCACGACCGCGCCTTCCCGCAGCCGGGCGGTCTCGTCCGCGGAAGCGGAGGCAGTAACACGGCGGACCACTTGCAGCGCCAGGATAATCAGGGCCGGGCCGGCGGCGAAAGCCGAAGCGATGAAGCGCGGGCCGACGATGGCCGAGTTCCAAAACGGCCGTCCACCCAGGCCAACGTAAAGAAACGCGGTGACCGTGTGAATCGAAATGGCCCAGACGATGGCAATAAAAACGAACGGGATGTAAAACCACTTCGCCGCTTTTTTCTTTTGATAGCGGCAATAAAGCAGATAACCGCAGATGTAAACATTCAGCAGCAGGTAGCCGTTCAGGACGATGACGTCCCAACTCAACATGGAAGCAGGAAAGTTAAACTGCCCGATGCCGGGAATGAGGTGCCAGAAACGATCCGGGCGGCCCAGATCCACCGTCACAAATGCCAGACACATGAGAATCGCCGCCACCGCGAGCAACTCGCCGAAGATGACCAGGTCGTGCAGTTCCTCGTTGTTGTAAATGTAAACGGGAATCACCATCATCACCGCCGCCGCGGCCACGCCAACCAGGAACGTGAAGTTCGCGATGTAAACACCCCACGAAACCTCGTCGCTCATGCCGGTGACAATGAGGCCCTGCGCAAATTGCCGGCAGTAGGCATGCAGTCCCAGCAGGCAAAAGACCGTCAGCGCCCCCATCCACGTGTAGTAGCGCCAGTCGCCCACGAACGCAATGCGCGCACAGCGCCACAGGAAAACAAAATAATTTCGAATCGCGCGCATCATACGTCAAAGTAGTAAAAGAAACGGGGCGACGTTCCCAATTCCTCTTTCAACTGAATGAACACCCGCTTGTTTTTGAGGATGTAGGAAACTTCGCTGTTCGGGTCGAGAATGTTGCCGAACTTCCGCGCACCGGTGGGGCAGACTTCCAGGCACGCCGGGTACCGGCCCACGCGCGTGCGCTGGATGCAGAAGTGGCATTTTTCCATGACGCCCTGACGCCGCGGGCGGTTGCCGAGATAGGCCATGTCTGGATTGAGCCGCTCCTTCGGTATGGACGGCTTGGTGAAGTTGAAACGCCGCGCCCAGTAGGGACACGCGGCTTCACAGTAGCGGCAGCCGATGCACCAGTCATAATCAATCACGGTGATGCCGTCGGTTTCCTGCCACGTGGCATGGATCGGACAGACCTTGACGCACGGCGGGTTTTTGCACTGCTGGCACTGCACCGGCATGTAGAAGTACCCTTTCTCGGGGACCGACTCGGGAGCGTAGTTGTGCTCGGCTTTTTCAATGTCCAGCGAGCCGTGCGGCAGGCGCAGCACGCGGATGTACTGGATTTCCGGGTTCCGGGACTGGTTGTTCTCGGCCACGCAGGCATGGACGCATTTGCGGCAGCCAATGCACCGGGTCAGGTTGAGGCAATAGACAAATTCCACGCCGTCCATCGGCTTCAAATCGCGAACATGGGGGCGGATGCCATACTGCTTTTCCACTTCGGCCTCGATGCGTTTGAGGACCTTCTCCATGTCTTCCGGCGTCATCTCCTTGTAATACTTTTGCAGGAACCGCTCCATGGTTGGGAAGTCGTTCATCTCGAGCAGCGGCTTCAGGCTGGCGGCCAGGGCGGCCAGGCCGGTCGTCAGCACCGCGGAAGTGCGCAGGAAACTCCGGCGGCTCATGCCCGCGTCGGGCGGCGCGGGATTCGGATTCGGACTGGGTGCGGGAAGCGGCATGTCAGTGGTTCGGTCCGGGTTCAACGGAGGCGGTGGCCACCGGTCGCAACGGGTGCGGGCCGGGCGCGGGTGGCCGCGACGGGAAATGGGGCGAATGGGGATTGTGACAGTTCACGCACGCCTTACGTTCGGCAGCGCCCAGGCTGCGGTCCCAAAAGCCGCTGATGCGGCCGTGCGCGCCCGCTTCCCAGTCGCGATACGTCGGGCCGTGGCAACTGCCGCACAACGACGGGCTGTCTGCGAATTTTACCTCATGGCCGTCACGGGTTTGCAGCAACTCCAGGTTGGTTTCGTTGTGGCAGTTGAAGCAGTTGTTGTTGCGGCCATGACTGCCATGACCCATGACGATGTCCGAATGTTCCTTCGGCACAATCAGGTTCTGGTTCGTGTCATATCGCAGCGGCGGCGGCTTCCCCTTTTCATGGCAGGCGTAACAGTCAAAATCGGACAGGTCCTCGCCCGCGCGCACAAGGTCCGCATACGACCGCCGCACGGTCGCCGTGTCGAGAAAATTGGTGTTCACCAGCGGAATCGGCGGCTGGCGCAGGGGCCGCCCCGGCAGGTTCGAGATAAACAGCGTTGTCAGTGCCAGGAAAGCCAGGATCAACCCGGTCAGAACCAACGTTGTCCTGGTTTGAGAGTTCATTGGGTCACCGGCGCGCGTGAGCGCGTCACCTTCAACCGGGCGCATCCGCGCACTGCCCCCGAACGCAACAAGACTGGAGCGCGGCTGCGTGCAAAGCACCAGCCGCAGCACGTTGAAAAGCCCTGCGGCATCAGGCGTATTCCAGCAGGCCAGTCTTGCGAAGCTGCTGCGGCTGGTCCCGCCCCGGCGGGACACAGCCGCGCTCCGGGAGCAGTGTCGAGAGGCGCCCCATTCAACCTGGCCGCCCGGTTTTGTCGGAAGTTTCGCATTTCGGTATCCGGTTTTGTCGGTTGGTTCGCGATTATTGTTTACCCTTCCCCTGCGGCGCTGTCTTGCGGTATGTGTCCGCTGGACGGCAGCCGTTCGGACAAAAACAATTTCACCAGCACGGTCAGGATGATGAACGGCAGGCTGAGCAGAACGACTCCCAACCACCAGCCCTCCACGCCGGCAAATTCCAGCTTGTAACCCATCACCCCGCGCAGGCTTTTGGAAAAGAGCTGCCCGCCGATGACAACGTTCCAGCGCATGGCCAGCACGCCGATCAGGATCATGACCGCGCTGCTGAAAATCATCCGCCGGCGGACCAGCTCCGGCACGCGCCGGCGCAGGAGTTGGAGCGGTCCCAGCAGCAACAGCGGCAGCAACGTGCCGATGGTAACCTGGCCGAGATTCAGCGTGTAAAAGAGTTTCTCGCGGATCATGATCTGCATCACCGAGAAACCTTCCTCCGCCGCGAAGCCGCGATGGAGCCAGTCCAGCCCTTCAACGGCGGCATCCACCACCAACGCGTAAAAGAGAAACATCGCCATCGTGTCCAGGCAACGCATATCCACGGTGTGGCGCCGGATCCAGGTCAGAACCATGTAGTTGAACACGCAAAGCGCGATGCCCGACACGATGGCGGACAGAATAAAGATGATCGGCGTCAGCCCGTTGCCCCACCAGGGGTTGGCCTTGATGGAGCCGAAAATGAAACCGACGTAACCGTGCAGCAGAAACGCCGAGGGGATGCCGACCACGGACAGGATCCGCCCCATCTTCATGTCCAGTGCCACAGCCGGTGGCGATTCGTCGGTCACGCCGACGGTGAAGGCACGGTAGATAATGCCCTTGAACCCCGGCGTGACCTTTGCCCATTCCACGAGGTCCTGGCGGTAATCAAACCAAAGTTCCAACAGCAGAACCGCCATCAGGTACCAGGCATAAACGAAACCAAAAATCGCCATCGGCGAAGTCAGATGCGGCGTCATCATGATTTCGAAGCAGCGTTCCGGATGCCCCAGGTGGAACAGCAGCGGCAACGTGGCGCAAAGCAGGAACGAGAACGACGTCAACAGCGAGAGCCGATACACCGGTTCCAGCGCCCTGACCTTGAACACGCGCACCAGCGATGCCATGATGAAGGCGCCCGCAACCAGGCCGGTGATGTAGGGATAAAGAACAATCAGGAAGCCCCACAGCGGATGCAGGCTGGCTTCGTTGGGATACACGTAGCCTTCGAACCTCGGCAGGACCTCGACGACAATGTTGGTCATTTCGTTCGTCATGTCACCTTACCTCCTTGTCCAGGCCGGCGTAGAGCAAGCGCGGTTCCGTTCCCAGATGCGGTTTGAGCACCGACACGCGGTTGTTCTCATAGAATTTCCGGATGGGAGCGTCCGGACCCGCATTTTTCAGGTCGCCGAAGATGCGCGCCTGCGTCGGGCAGATTTCGACGCACGCCGGCTTCAATCCGCGGGTGATGCGGTGATAGCACAGCGTACATTTCTCGGCGGTCTTCGTGACCGGACTCAGGAAGCGGCAGCCGTAAGGGCAGGCCTGGATGCAAAAGCCGCAGCCGATGCAGTACTTCGGATCAATCAGCACCGCGCCATCCGGCGCATCAAAGGTGGCGCCGACGGGACACACCTGCACGCAGGGTGAATGTTCGCAGAGGTTGCACAGCTTGGGCACGAAGAAGGAATGCTCGATTTGGTCCTTGGGCACGGGCGTCGGCGGAAAGCCATGCATTCCGCCATTGGGGGAATCCACCAGCGTCTCGCCGCGGGTCTGGCCCGAGCCGGGTTCCGGCTTGGGGATGACATAGCGTTCGATCCACGTCCGGAAGTACGGGCCTTCCGGCACGCCGTTCTCCTTCTTGCACGCCTCCACGCACAGCCCGCAGCCGATGCATTTATTGACATCAATGCACATGAGCCATTTGTGTTTCGTCGTGTCGTAATCCTTCGGCGCGCCCGAGGCCACAAACACTTTTTGCACCGCCGCTTTGACGGTGCGCGCGGCGGAAAGGGTGAGCAGGCCGGCGATGGCTCCGCCCAGTCTCGACAATGCACCGCGCCGGCTGTATTGGGTTTTCATGGGGTCTGGCTGGGTTGATGGGGCACGTGACATTCGGTGCACTTGCCGCTGTAATGGTCCCTGACGACGATTTGCTTGAACCACTTGGGCCGGGAGGGATTGGCTTCGTGGCAGCGGATGCAATGGCTGCCGGTAAGTTTGACGGGCAGGACATCGGGATTGTCCGCGTGCTCGCGGCTCACACCGTGGCAGGCTTCGCAGGAGAGCGTCTGGTGTTCAAATTTGGCGAGTTTCTGCAGCTGGTCGGAATGACATTCATCGCACGCCTGCTTGCCCGCGTAAACCGGCGGACGCGAGCGCAACTCCACCAGCGCCTCGCCACGATACCAGCCAAATTCTCCGAATGATGCCGGCGTCAGAAAGGCGCGCGCAATCAGGTAGGAGCCAACAATCGCCAGCGTCAGCAGGACCAAACGCAGGATTTGTGGTGGCAACTTGAAGCGGCGCATAATGCCGGGCTTGGCTTTTGTTTTTCAGAGGGACGAGGGCTCCCTTTTCAAATTGCCGATCCAGCAGCCCCCGTCCGCAAACCGTGCTACGTCTTCAAACTGCGGACGTATTGGACCAACGCCTTGATTTCTTCATCCGACAGGGTATCGAAAGGTTTCATCAAGGTCTTGCCATCCTTGTCCTTCATCCCTTCTTTGATCGTCTTGGCGGCCGCGTCATCCTTCAATTCCGCCTGAAACTTGGCGTCCGTGAAATCCTTGACGCCCAGTTTCTGGCCCATTTTGGTCTGGCCTTTGCCATCCGTGCCGTGACACTTGGCGCAGAGCGAATCCCAGTTTGTCTTTCCGTCCGCCGCAGAAGCAGTCATTGCGGCGGCGAAACCGAATGTTGCTGTAATCAGGATTAATTTTTTCATTGTTCGTTTCGGTGTTGGTTGGTGCATGGTTGGCGCTGTTTTGCGCCTTACCAATGGAAAGATTGTCGAAAGTCAGGAAACCAGCCAACCATGTTTTGGTGAAACCTTGACAATTTTTGAATTCACGTCCCGTATTTTATTACATTAATGAATCAAAAAAATGATTTGTTATTTTTCCGGGCCGTCAAGGGTTTTGGCGTTGTTTGTCCCGGGTGGCGGGGCAGCATGGTTCCAACGC
This sequence comes from Limisphaerales bacterium, assembly GCA_003161635.1. GTDB lineage: Bacteria > Verrucomicrobiota > Verrucomicrobiia > Limisphaerales > UBA11358 > UBA11358. The sequence continues at coordinate 18,454 of PMOA01000157.1, read as the reverse complement.
CCCAAGCCGGCGGGACGCCGGCGCTCCCAGGAAGGAGAAGAACACAGGTTGCACCACACGGACCGCCTAAAGCTGGGAAACCGAACGGTGACGGGTCCGTGACGGGTCCGGTTGCGGCCGGGAGGGCCAAGTTGGGTTTGACGCGCCCGGGTTTTCCTGTTGAACGATGAACTCCGGTTTTACTTTCCGCACATAATCAAACAAAAGGGTAAAATCCGCGTAATTGATCGCCTTGCGCGTGAGTGGAATAAAACTGTGTCCACGCCTGCGCAATTCGGTCGCACGGTCGCAAAGGCCTGACCCACGTAACCGCTTGATCCCAGCAACAAGATCATGATGAAATCCAACCTCCCGTTTTGCGACTGCCTATGCTTTCCAAACCTGGCGGGGTTTTACCTTCACCCCGGCCATGGCATTGCGGGTGTCCACAATGCATGCCGACCAATCCGCCAGTTCCTGGTAATTGATGACCTGGTGGTTGGTGGCGATGATGACCGCATCAAAACTTTGCAGTGTTTCACGATTCCAGCTTACGGAGCGGGTGCCCGCCCAATGCGGATGCTCGCGGGTCACACGAATCACCGGCACATACGGATCGTAATAGGCCACGTCCGCTCCCTGGGCTTTAAGCAGTTCCAACAGGACGTAGCTTGGCGATTCACGGTCATCATCCACGTTTGGTTTGTAAGCCAGGCCCAGCACCAACACGCGGCTTCCTTTCATGGGTTTCCGCAATTCATTGAGGGCTTCAGCCGTTCGGTTCACCACGTGCGCCGACATGGCGGTGTTGATTTCGCCGGCCAGCTCGATGAAACGGGTGTGCTGGCCGTATTCGCGGGCCTTCCAGGTGAGATAAAATGGGTCAATGGGAATGCAATGCCCGCCCAAACCGGGTCCGGGATAGAAGGCCATGAAGCCAAACGGTTTTGTCTTTGCCGCCTGGATGACTTCCCAAACATCAATTCCCATCGCTCCGTACACAAGTTTCAGTTCGTTGACCAAGGCGATGTTCACGCTGCGAAAAATGTTTTCGAGCAGCTTCGTGGCCTCGGCCGCCCGACAGGAAGAGACCGGCACAAGGGTTTTGATGGCGCGGCCATAAAGCGCCTTGGCGCGCTCCAGACAGGCCGGCGTGTAACCGCCGATCACTTTGGGAATAATTTCAACCTTGCTCTGCGCGTTTCCGGGGTCTTCCCGTTCCTGCGAAAAGGCCAGATGAAAGTCCGTTCCGGCTTTCAGCTTCGATCCGGCTTCAAGCACTTCTCGCAAATCTTCATCTGTCGTGTCCGGATAAGTCGTGGATTCCAACACCACCAGGGTCCCCTTCGTCAGATGCGGCGCAATGGCCTTGCCGGTCTCGACGATGAACGAGATATCCGGCTCGCGGTTTTTATTGAGCGGCGTGGGCACGCAAATGATGACCGCTTCGACTTCCCGGATGCGGCTGAAATCGCCGGAGGCAGAAAACGTGCGCGCCTTCACCGCCTCGGAAATTGTTTCCGGGGAAATGTGCTTGATGTAACTGCGCCCGCCGTTCAGCGATTCCACCTTGGCTGGATCAATGTCCAAACCCAGAACCGTGACTCCCGACCGCGCGATTGAAGCGACAAGGGAAGTCCGACGTAACCCAGCCCGATGACTGCTATTTTCATGGATGTATTCCTTTTTTATTAGTTTGCATGGTTTAACAAACCAACCGCGACATTCGCAATGTTTGAAATGAAAAACTTGACGCGGTGCGACTGCTAAAATAATTACTCGCGGCATCAGCAGCCAATCATTATGAGTCCATTCCCCACGCAGGCCGCGGAGACACGAAATTCCGAAGCAACGGCAGGCATTTGAATTGGTAGCATCGTTTTCAAAACACCATGAACACAAACAAGAAAAGCATGTTCGTCTCGGATGACGGCAAGAATCTGATCGTCACCTTCATTCTCGTCAGTTCGCTGTTTCTCCTCTGGGGGGTTTGCAACGGAATGATTGACGTGATGGACAAGCACTTTCAGACGGAGCTGGGCCTGAGCAAATCACAGTCCGCCTGGGTGCAGTTCGCGCATTACCTGGGATATTTTCTCATGGCGATACCGGCCGGCTTGCTGGCCAACCGGCTCGGCTACAAGGGCGGCATCATCGCGGGTCTCCTGATGGTCGCGGTGGGCGGATTCTGGTTTCTTCCGGCCGCGCATATCAGTGCGCTGGCCAAAGCCGGCAGCGGGTCGCCCAACACCGCTTTCGTCGGCTACCTCGTTGGTGTTTGTGCCATCGCCGCCGGGCTTACCTTCCTGGAAACGGTCGCCAATCCCTACACGACCGTGCTGGGGCCAAAGCAATACGCGGCCACCCGCATCAATCTTGCGCAATCCTGCAATGGCATCGGTTGGATCTTTGGCCCGATCATCGGCGGCGCGTTCTTCTATTCCAAAGACGCCGCAGGAAAAAGCACCGGCAGCGAGACGCTTTACATTCCTTATGTCGTCGTGGCCGTCGTCGTGCTCGTGCTCGCGGTCGTTTTCTATTTTGCCTACATCCCGGACATCAAAACCAAGGATGACTACCATCTCGATGATTCCACACCCGACGTTTCCCACTCCATCTGGTCGCACCCGCACTTTGTGATGGCGGTCGCCGCCCAGTTTTTCTATGTCGCCGCCCAGGCCGGCATCTTCAGCTTCTTCATCAATTACATGACCGCCGAAACACCCGCCATTCCCACATCGGTAACTTCCGACTTGCTTAAGAGTTGGTTTGAAACCGGCAAAAATGGCGTGATTATTCTCAGCGACAAAGGTGCGGCTAACCTCGCTTCCGTGGGCTTTTTCTGCTTCCTCATCGGTCGCTTCACTGGGGCTGCTATCCTCAGAAAATTCTCCGCCCATAAGGTCTTGGGACTCTATGGACTCATGAACGTGATCATGTGTCTCCTGATCTTCCTCAAGCTCGGCTGGCTGTCCGTCGCGTGCGTGTTCCTGAGCTATTTCTTCATGTCCATCATGTTCCCGACCATCTTCGCCCTCGGCATTTTCGGCCTGGGCGCGCGCGCGAAAAAAGCCTCCGCCTACATCGTCATGGCGATCATGGGCGGCGCCATCCTGCCCAAGTTGATGGGTGCCGTCGCCGACAAGTACGACATGTCCCGCGGTTTCATCGTGCCGCTGTTCTGCTTCGCTTTCGTGGCCTTCTACGGCTTCAACTGGCCAAAGTTCAGCCAGGCGAAGTCGTTGCCTGGGTTGAAGACTTCCGGCGAACATTAATACAGCCGTCAATCGAAGAATTGGAAAAGCAAAACGCTGACGGGGCGCAAATAACACGGCTGACTCCCTCTCCAACGCGAAGTGGAGGAGAGGGCTGGGGAGAGGCGGCGCGTTTTACAAACCCATCTCGGCTCTCTCCCCCTCGTTCCTCACGGGGAGAGAATTCCCAAAACAAGTCCGCGCATTGCACCCATGAACCGTAGCCGCCGACGTGAGTCGGCGCTGACTTTCATCGGACTCAAAGTGCGCGGACTGACGTCCGCGGCTACAAGATTCATGGGGAGCGGAACAGTGGCGAGTCTGCAAATGGCAGGCCGAAAGGTTGGACGGCTTTCCAGAACATCGGATCAGCCGGAAACCAGGATCATGTTCGCATATTGAATCGTGTCGCCGGTGCGGATCAGCCCGATGGCGTGAGGCACACGTTTCTTGAATTCAATGTGCGGTTCGAATTTCGTCGGAATTCCCTGTAGTCCGTTGGTGAATTGTTTGCGCACGGTGACGGTGTTGTTCTTCTGGAACTCCCGCGCCATGCAGGCCTGCGTGAAGTTGTGATTGGCGCGGACGGCGGCAAGCACCTGCAACACCGTCGGCACGTCGTCCACCAGCGAAATGTCCACCGTCTCGATCTGCGGCCAGAACGGAAAGCCGCGGTCGGCGATGACCAGCGCGTTGGTGTGGCGCACCCGGGCCAGCAGCGAAAGAATCTGGGGATTGAGGATGCCGGTGTTGATCATAAAAAAACTTAGTGCCGCGTCAGTGACATGCCAAGCTTCAAAAGCTTTTGTACGTCGGTGTCTGATTTCGCTTCGGCATATATTCGCAAAATCGGTTCCGTCCCGGACCCGCGCAACATGAGCCAGGATGAATCCGCCGCGATGAATTTCACGCCATCGAACGTTTTCATGTCGGCCAGCGGTGAGCGTAAAAGTTTGACCGGCGGATTGTTTTTCAAAAATTCCATCAGCAACGCGCGCTTTTCGAGCGGATAATGCGTGTCAATCCGCCCGTAACGATGCGGGCCGAATTGTTTCTCCAGCTTCGCCAGCAGTTTGTTCACCGACACNNCGCTCGGTCGCCAGCATTTCCAGCAGCATCAACCCGGCGGCGATGCCGTCGCGCTCGGGGATGTGTCCGGGAAAACCGATGCCGCCGCTTTCCTCCGCGCCGAGCAGCACGCCGCCCTTGAGCATCTCGGCGCAAATGTATTTGAAGCCCACGCCGGTTTCGACGAGCGGCAGGCCATAAACCGCACACATTTTGTCCACCATCGAAGTCGTCGTCAGCGCCTTGACCACCCGCCCCCTGCCCTTGCGATTGACAATCAAATGATGCAGCAACAGGCAGATGATCTGGTGCGTCGTCAAATATTTGCCGCGGCCGTCCATGCCGCCAACGCGGTCGGCGTCACCGTCGGTCACCAGGCAAATGTCGTGCGGATGCGCGCGCAAATATTTCTGGCTACGGGCATAATTTTTCTCAATTGGCTCGGGATTGATTCCGCCAAAAAGAACGTCATGTTTCCCGTTGAGCGTCGTGACTTTGCAGGTTGTGCCGGCCAGCAATTGCTCGAAACAACCCGCGCCAACCCCGAAAAGCGCGTCGTGCGCAAAACGGAGTTTTGACTTCGCGATGAGCCTGAAGTCCACAAGCTTTTTGAGCGCGGCATAATGCGCCGGGCGGACATCGGTGATTTTGATCCGGCCGTCTTTGATGGCCTCGGCCAGCGGTATGTTTTTGACCGGGTTGCGATCAAGGAAACTTTCAACGGCCTGGCACGTTTCAGAATCGCTCGAACCGCCGTAATGCGACTTGAGTTTGAAGCCGTTGAAAATCGGCGGATTGTGGCTGGCGGTAATCATCACGCCGCCGACGGCGCGCAGATTTTTCACGGCGAATGAAACTGAAGGCGTCGGCGTCGGCTCCGGCGCGAGGACAACTTGAAAATTATTTCCGGCGAAAACTTCAGCGGTGCATTGTGCGAATTGCTCAGACAAAAACCGGCGGTCATAGCCAACGACAACCTTCCGTTCCGCGCCGGCAACCGGGTTGGCGCTCCAAAAATCCGCTGTCGCCTGCGCTACGCGGGCGACGTTCGCAAAGGTGAAATCCTCCGCGATGACCGCGCGCCAGCCGTCCGTGCCGAATTTGATTTGTGACATGGGTGGATTTAAACCTTCAAATCCGCCAGCGCCGGATCGTTGGCATTCACGATTTGGCGCATCTTTTTGACGGCAGCGCGGAGGTTGTGCGCGCCGAACAAGGTTGTGCCGCTGACAAACGTGTCGGCGCCGGCGCGGGCGCATTCGGCGGCGGTCTGGAAATTGATGCCGCCGTCCACCTCGATGCGATAAGGAAGTTTCCGCTCGCGCCGCCAGGCCTCGGCCTGCTGGATTTTGGGCAGCGTTTCGTGAATGAATTCCTGTCCGCCGAAGCCCGGATTGACGGTCATCACCAGCAGCAAGTCAATCTGGTCGAGATACGGCTGAACCAGCGAAATGGCCGTGGGCGGGTTGATGGCCAGGCCGACCTTTTTGCCGAGCGATTTGATTTTCCAAATGAGTGGCGTGACCTGCTGGTGAAGTTCGACATGAACGGTGATTTCATCCGCGCCGGCCCTGGCAAAGGGTTCGATCAAAATTTGCGGCCGCGAGCACATGAGGTGAACGTCGAAAAACATCTTGGTCAGGGGACGAATGGCGCGCACGACTTCCGGCCCAAAGGAAATGTTGGGGACGAAATGCCCGTCCATGATGTCGAGGTGCAGCCAGTCCGCGCCGGAACGGTCGGCGCGTTCGACTTCCCTGCCGAAGCGGGTGTGATCGGAGGCGAGCAGCGAAGGCGCGATAATCATGCGCTGAGTTTAAGCGAAGAACGCAGGTGAAGAAAAGTTGGAATGTGCGGTACGGGAAGCCGCGTTATCCAGCATGTTTATCATCAAGGCAACGGCGCACGGCCAGCGCGAGCACCTGTGGCGGGTAAGGTTTCTGTAAATAATTCAACTCCGGCTCCAGCTTGAAATCCTGGCCAACAATGTCGGTGCTGTAGCCGCTGGTAAAAATAACTTTCAACCCGGGCCGTTCGGCCCAGAGTTTTTCCGCCAGTTCCCGGCCGCTCATATTATCGGGCATCACGAGGTCGGTGAACAACATGGAAATTTCGTTCTTGTGCCGGTTCCAAGCCTCAAGGGCTTCGACGCCATTGCCGGCCGGCAAAATTTTGTAGCCGTATTTTTTGAGGACGCGCGAAACGAGTTCCCGCACTGACTTCTCGTCTTCAACGAGCAAAATGGTTTCAGTGCCGCCGCGAATGGTGATTTGTGTGGTCGGCTTTTCCGTTTCGGCTTGGGCCAAGCCCACATAGGGAATGTAAATACGGAATGTCGTGCCTTTGCCGACGGTGCTTTCGACCTCGATCCAGCCCCGGTGCTGTTTGACAATGCCATAAACCGTCGCCAGGCCCAGGCCGGTGCCTTTGCCGACTTCCTTGGTGGTAAAAAACGGCTCAAAGATACGCTGGAGATTTTCCGGCGGAATGCCGCAGCCGGTGTCCGTCTTGCTGACACAAACGAAGCGCCCGACACGCGCTTCGGGATGGTGTTGAACGTGAGCTTCGTTCAAGTCCACGATGGAAATGCGCACAGCGAGTCTTCCGCCTTTGGGCATGGCATCACGCGCATTGACGGCCAGATTGAGCAATACCTGCTCCATCATGCCCACATCAGCCTCCACCATCGCCGGCGACGGGCAGTAATTAAATTGCAATGCCACGTCCTCGCCCAAAAGCCGTCCCAGCAGATCGGTCATGTTGTCGGCGATTTTGTTCATGTCCAATTTCTTGGGCTGAATGAGCTGGCGGCGGCTGAACGTGAGCAATTGCCGCGTCAATGAGGCGGCGCGCTCGGCGGCCTGGCTGATTTGCTGCGCCGATCGCGACGCTGACCCCTCGAGCTTGGAAGACAACAACAGCGAGGCATGGCCATGAATGACGGTGAGGATGTTGTTGAAATCATGCGCCACACCGCCGCAGAGCTGGCCGATGGCTTCCATTTTTTGAGACTGGCGCAACTGTTCTTCCAATCGCCGTTGCGCCGTGACGTCACGAAACAAGCTGAATAGCAGCAGCGGCTGCCCGTGCAATTCAATAAATGAATCGGTGATTTCCAATGCCATCACCTGGCCGTTGTGAAGTGTATATTGGCCCTGGATTTTACGGTTCGCGGCGCGGGCGCGGAAATTTTCGCGCTGCCTTTCGAGTATGGCCGGTGGATTTTCGGATTCGGCATAGACGACGGTGAAGAGCTTGCCTTCCAACTCTTCCGCCTTCATGCCGACCAGGTCACAGTAGGCCTTGTTGACGGCGATAATGACGCCGTTTTCATCCGTCAGGCGCATTCCATCCACGGAATTTTCCCACACGGAACGGAAAAGCATTTCGGAACTTTGCACCGCCGCCCGGAGCGTGGCTTGTTCTTCGGCTTCCTGCACGGCCCGGCGGACGGCGGACGGCAGCCGATCCGGTTGCTGCTTGAGCAAATAATCGGTCGCGCCGGCCTTCAAGCTTTCAATCGCCGCCTGTTCGCCGATGGTGCCGGAAACGAGGATGAACGGAATATACGGATTTTTTTTCCGCACCATGGCCAGCGCATCCAAGCCGGAGAACGACGGCAGGTGATAGTCCGAAACAATGGCGTCAAACGCACCGGCATCCAATGCGGCCTCAAACGCCGCGCGGTCGCCGACGCATTTCACCTCGACGTCCACACCGTCCTGTGCAAAAAGCGAACGGACCAGTTCGGCGAAATCCGGGTCGTCTTCCAGATGTAAAATTAGCAACTTTCTATTCATCCGTTGCAGAACCACAATCACCACCCAATGTTCGGAACAACAAACACCCAAACGTCCCGAAAGTAAAGCGATGAGTCAGCTTTCACCGTTGACATTCACTTGCATTCGACTAGATTCAGCGCCCTTTTAAGCGAAATTATAATTTATGCCGAATACGAAATCAGCCGAACGCCGGGCGCGCGGCAACGAACGCAAGCACCAGCACAATCGCAGCGTCAAATCGCGCCTGCGCCGTCTGGAAAAAGATTATCGCACGCTGCTCACCGCCGGCAAAAAGGACGAAGCGGTCAAATTTCTGCCCGGGGTCCATTCTGCATTCGACAAAGCCGTCAAATCCGGCGTGCTCCCCCGCGCCACCGTCAACCGGAAGAAATCGCGCCTCGCCGCGGCGTTGAACTGAACAGTTCCGACCGGAGCAATCCCATTTTCGCCAGACGGAATTTCAATCCGATGGCCAGACAGCCAAAGCCGTATTTGAGGCTGCGGCGGAAATTGATCGAAGACGCCTCGGGAAAATACTTCGTCGGGCAGCTCACCTCGGCAATGGTGAAACCGTGCCAGAAAATTTGCGCGAGCATCTCATTGTCAAAAACGAAATCATCGGAATTTTTCCCCCAATCGAGCGTCTCCAGAATTTCCCGCGAAAAGGCGCGGTAACCGGTGTGATATTCCGAGAGTTTTTCGCCCAGCAAAACATTCTCTGCCAAAGTCAGAAAACGGTTGGCAATGTATTTCCAAACCGGCATTCCGCCTTTGAGTGAATAGCCGCCCAAAATGCGGCTGCCCAGCACGCACGGATGCAGGCCGTTGGCGATGATGGAGGCCATCGCCGGGATCAGCTTCGGCGTGTATTGGTAGTCGGGATGAAGCATGATAACAATGTCGGCGCCGGTTTCGAGCGCGAGCCGGTAGCAGGTTTTTTGGTTGCCACCGTAACCCGTGTTGCGCTCATGCACATGAACCCGCACACCTTCGAGCGAACGCGCGATGGCCACGGTGTCGTCGTGGCTGCGGTCATCCACCAGAATGATTTCATCCACGATGCCCTGTTCGCGCACTTCGTTGTAAGTTTGACGCAACGTTTGCGCCGCATTGTAAGCCGGCATCACCACGGCGATTTTTTTTCCGAAATACATGGTCTTCCGAAATTTCGGCTCATCCTGCCCGAATCTTTCCAAGTCTTGAAGCCAAATCTGAAATAACAGCTGCAGCACGGCAGAAGAGGGCCGCTCACGGTGAAACCGTGGATTTCATCATGCCCGGATGCGGCCTAGACAAATACGGCCTGGACAAACTCGAATCAGTCTTGAAGCCAAAAATTGCCACGCCCGTGACAAAAACCTGCTTGCTCCGCAGTCGCCCTTGGCCTACGTTGTTCCGCTGTGAAAAAACGGGTGCCACCCTATCAAGTTGTTGAAGGCCATTGTGCCGGGCCTTCGGTCTGTCCGTTGAGCCACGTCGCTGCCGGCACGACCGTTTGCATCAAGGAACTGGCCGCGTCGCCCGAATTGCGCGACCGCCTGCGCGAACTCGGCCTCGGCGAGGAGCAACGCATCAAACTCCTGTGCAGCAAAGCCAATGTCATCTGCCTGGTCTGCAATGCCCGTCTCGCCCTGAGCGAAAAACTGGCCAAAGCCATTTTGGTGGAGCCTGTCCTCGCCAAGGCATGAACCATTTATGCCCGACGCTCCCCAGCCGCTGAGTTCGGTTGCCGTGGGCACAATGGCGACCGTCACCGAAATCAAACTTCCGCCCGAAAGCCGTCCGCGCCTCATGGAAATGGGGTTGCTGGTTGGCAGCGCCGTTCAACTCGTTCGCTTTGCGCCGCTCGGCGACCCGGTCGAAATCAAAGTCCGCGGCTACAACCTCACGTTGCGAAAGCACGAGGCGGAACAAATCCTGGTAAAGGTGACCGGGGACAAGAAAGTGACAAGTGACAGGTGACGGGTGACAGGAATTCACCGCGGTCCCGTCAGACAAACATGGATTCTCCCGAGGCTAGAACCAACCCCGATTCCGGCAGGACCGAAAAGTCGAAGCCGGGTTCTGCACCTCCCCTGCCCCGGCACCCGACGCCGGTCACTCGTCACCCGTATGTCATCCTGACGGGCAATCCGAATAGCGGCAAGACGACCTTGTTCAATGCGCTCACCGGTCTGCGCGCCAAGGTCGGCAATTACGCCGGTGTCACCGTCGAGCGCAAGGAGGGTAAATTACTCGGCGCTCCCGCGAAAGCGAACATCCGCGTTCTCGATTTGCCCGGGACGTATAGCCTCAGCCCCAATTCGCTGGACGAGCAGATTTCGCGCGATGTGCTGCTCAACCGCCTCCCCGAATTGCCGCCGCCGGATTTGATTGTGGTCGTCGTGGACGCCTCAAACCTTCAGCGGAATCTTTATTACGCCACGCAAGTCGTCGAGCTGGGCCATCCCACGCTCATCGCACTGAACATGGTGGACGTGGCCGAAGTCAACGGCCATCGCATTGACGCCGAGAAACTCGCTGCGGAACTCAGCGTTCCCGTCCAGCCCGTCGTGGCCAGCACCGGTCAGGGGGTTCCCGATCTCAAGCGTAAAATCATTTCGACGCTCAATTCCGATTGGGAAGGCCGGCAGGTTGCCGACCCAAAAATTTCAGGGATGGCGGCACGCGGTCCCTCCCAGGTTGGATTTTGCCAGTTGCCCGGATTGTTTCGGATTGAAGCCACCGGGCTGGCCAGCTTGCTGGCCGAGACTTTTCAGGAACGGCGATTGCAGGCCACAGCGGAGGCGCTGCTGCTGCTCAGCAATGAAAAAGCGCTGGCGTCGAGCCGGGAGCATTATCCGCAAAAAATTCAGGATGCCGTGGCCGCCGCCCGAAAGCGGCTCGAAACGCACGGAATAGACTGGCGCGGGGCCCCCATTGAATGGCGATACGCGCGCATCGCGGAAATCCAGCAAGCCGTTGCGGTTGAACTCGCGCCGCCGGGGGAGACGTTCAGCGACAAACTGGATTGCGTTCTCACGCACAAAGTTTGGGGCACGTTGATTTTCATCGGCATCATGACACTGATGTTCCAGAGCATTTTCACGTTTGCGCACATTCCGATGGACGCATTGCAGGCGGCAGTGGATTGGCTGGGCGGCGCGGTCGGCAAACTGATTCCACCCGGCGATTTGAATTCATTGCTGGTGAACGGTGTGATTACCGGTGTCGGCGCGGTGATTGTTTTTCTGCCGCAAATCCTGCTGCTGTTTTTGTTCATCGGTTTCCTGGAAGACACGGGTTACATGGCGCGCGCGGCGTTTTTGATGGACCGGCTGATGAGCAAGGTCGGTTTGCACGGCAAAAGTTTCATCCCGATGCTGAGTTCGTATGCGTGCGCTATTCCCGGCATCATGGCCACGCGCACGATTGAGACGCCGAAGGACCGGCTGGTCACGATTCTGGTTGCACCGTTGATGAGCTGCTCGGCGCGACTGCCGATTTATACGCTGTTGATTGCGGCTTGCATTCCGGACATAAAAATCCTCGGCTTCCTGAAGCTGCAAGGTCTGACGATGCTGGCGATGTACCTGCTCGGCACGGTGGTGGCGCTGCTGATGGCGTGGCTGTTCAAGAAAACGCTGCTCAAGGGCGAAACACCGATGCTCATCATGGAATTGCCGCCTTACAAACGCCCGCTGCTGCGCGTGGTGGCGCGGCACATGTGGGATCGCTCGCGGTTGTTCCTGCGACGCGCGGGCACGGTAATTTTGGGCATCAATATTCTGCTCTGGTTTCTAGCCACGTATCCGAGAACCGAAAACGGGGTGATGGGAAAAGGGAGTGATGGAGTGATGGAAAAACAAATTGTGCGCGACGCCAACCCTCCGTCTTCGGCTGAACTCGCGGGCGAAAAACTCCGCCACAGTTTCGCCGGCCGGATGGGGCATTTCATCGAACCGGCCATCGCGCCACTGGGTTTTGATTGGAAGATGGGCATCGGCATCATTTCGTCGTTCGCCGCGCGCGAAGTGTTCGTGAGCACAATGTCCACGGTTTATAACGTCGGCAGCGCCGACAAATCCGAGCCCGGCAAACAGGCACTGGCCAAGACCTTGCGGATGCAAACGCGGCCGGACGGGTCGCCGCTTTACACACCGCTGCTGGCCGTCACGTTGATGGTGTTTTACGTCTTTGCGCTGCAATGCGCGAGCACGGTGGCGGTGGTGCGGCGGGAGACCAATTCCTGGAAATGGCCGGTGTTCCAGTGGCTTTACATGGGCGCTCTGGCGTGGATTCTGGCATTCATCACCTGGCACGGTGGGCGTTGGCTGGGCTGGGGCTGAGGACGACGGCTCAACAACCAACATTCAACATCGAACATCGAACATCCAATGAAGTGCAAGCTTGGCCAGGGCCAACATTGGGTGTTGGGCGTTGAATGTTGAATGTTCGATGTTTTCCTATTTAAACTTTTTTTATACAAATTCCCCGCCGGCGGTGTCTATGCAATGAAACCGTGAACGGCGACGAACATTTTGATCGGTGCGAAAAGCTCTACGCGACGAAGGCGGCGGAATTGATCCTCTATGGCCGTGCGCTGGGCCTCAGCCACGGTGAAGCAGAGGATGTTTTGCAGGAAACCTTCCTGGCGTTGATGCAAAAGCCGCAGTTGCTTCTCAAACCAGAGCACTACTGCATGCGCAGTTTCAGGAATCGCGCGTTGAATTACCGGCGTTCGTTGTGGCGACGCTTCACCCGCGAGTTGGAATCACAACGTTGGTTTGAGAAATCGCCTTCGGAAAGCCCGGCCGAGCGCGCCGCCATGCGCTGTCTGGCAGAACTGCCGTTGGAACAGCGTGAAGTGATCGTGCTCAAAATCTGGCACCAATACACGTTCGAGGAAATTGGTGAATTGCTCGAAATTTCACCGAATACGGGTGCGGGACGATACCGTTACGGTTTGCAAAAAATCAAACTCCAATTGGAAGGAGCAGCTTATGAAAGAGATGAACTTACCAGAAACTCAGTTGCGTTCCTGGCAGCCGCGACGTCCGGCGGCAAGGCTTAAGCGGCGGCTTTTTGCCGCGCCAGCCAGAGTCATGCCCCCAATGGCATGGTTTCTGGGCTGGCTGGCGCCGGCCACGGCGTGCGCACTGCTCACCCTCTCGGTTTTTAATTCGGGGAACAGCCTTCCCGGCAGTTCGTCCCGCCACGAACCGACGGTCGCCATGATGTTGAGCAACCAGAGTTATGCCGCCTATGCATCAAGCACCTTTCAGGCGGGGCAAAATGATCTGCCCTCCGTCACTTTTGACTTGACGAACCGGAGCGGCTCCACTTCCAGTACGAACCCTTTTTTGCGGGGCAGAATGAATTGATTAAGATTAGGCAGCATCGAAAAAACGAAGTTATCCAATATTGAACGTCCGGCTGCAAAAGTGTCCGCCACTGTGATTCAAACATCACAAACATCATAAAGCGCATTGTTTTTTGTGGACAAACACGGCAGTTGTCCTTCAAATATGCGGTTTTACGCAGCCTCAATTTATCGCAAATGAGCAAAGACAAACGCAAAACGCAAAACGCAAAACAATCGGTGCCCGCCGCCAGGACGCCTCCACCGGCACCCGTGCGAGTGCCTCCGCTCTTCCGTAAAATAGACTGGTTGGCACTGATCATCACTTTTGCCGCGGTGTGGACCGTCTATTTTCTTACGCTGGCGCCCGAGCAAACCCTGGAAGATTCCGGCGAATTGTGCACCGGCGCGTTCTACGCGGGCATTCCCCACCCGCCGGGTTATCCCTTTTGGACGATTTATGCCTGGCTTTGGACGAAGCTGCTGCTGGTTGGCAATGTCGCGTGGCGCGTGGAAGTGGGCGAAGCCACCGCCGCCGCCCTGGCTTGCGGTCTGGTTGCCTTCATGGTTTCGCGGGGCAGCAGCATGTTCATGGAGGGAATCGAAGAACTGAGGAACATTGCCGGCAAATGGGAAAACATCATCTGTGTGGTTTCAGGAACTGTCGCCGGCCTGTTGCTTGGTCTCGGGGGCGTCATGTGGAGCGAGTCGGTCGCCATCAATCGAATTTCCCCCTTTGGCGTGCCTTGGTTGATGATTGTATTGGTCTGCCTTCTGCGGTGGATTTATGCCCCGCACCAACGAGGCTACCTCTACACCGCTATGTTTTTCTTTGGCATCTGCGCCACCATTCACCAGACCCTGCTGGTCGCGGCAATGGGTATTGAAGTCGCTGTCGTTGCCACCCAACCTCGACTTGGCCGGGACCTCTTTCTTGGCAACAGCATCGTTTATGTGCTGGGGTTGATTGCCAATAGCATGCACTTCACCAACATGCTCGACACTGCCCTGATGGTGCTGGTCATTTACCACATTGTGGGAATCGCCTCAATCGCAGCCTGGATTTGGCTGGGGCTCAGAACCAAAGGCATCGGCACCGAATGGAAGGCGGTTCTTTTGATGGGGCTGTTGTGGCTGGCGGGCGCATCATTCTTCTTCTACGAACCGATTGCAGGCATGACTGATCCGCCGATGCAATGGGGTTATCCGCGCACGGTTGAAGGGTTCTTTCACGCGTTAAGCCGCGGCCAGTACGAAAAAGCCAGTCCGTCGGATGTGATTCATGATCCAGGTCGTTTCGTCATGCAGCTTGGCATTCTGGTCAGCGATATCGCCAGCGAGTTCAATTGGGTTTTGGTGTTCGTTGCGCTGGTGCCGCTTTTGTTTTTCTTCAAAATGCAAAAACGCGAGCGCTCCTGGATCATCGGTCTCGGTGCCATTTACTTTTGCATCGGTGTGTTGTTGATGTTTTTCATGAACACATCGCCCGACCGCCAGTCGGCGGAGCTGAACAAGGTGTTTTTTATCGCCTCTCACGGAATCGTCGCAATCATGGCCGGCTATGGCATGGCGCTGATTGCCTCATTTATGGCGACGCATTACGCTGTGTTCCGTCGCTGGGGGTTGCTGGGTGGCGCGATCGCTGCATTGCTTGGGATGTATTGTCTCTGGGACGCGACGGGAAAGCACTATTTCGGACTCGCCGGCCAGGTCAGTCTCTTTGAGCTTCCGCACTGGATCGGACAGGCCTTTGCCAAAGACCAGGGCGGTCTGCCCATCTACGGCAATCTCATTCTGGTGACCATCCCGTTTGTCTTCATTTTGGCGCTGTTAATCTACCGCAATCGCGGTCCGGTGCTGATCACGCTGGCGCTCTTCGCCACCATGCCGTTGTATTCCGGGCTGGGCCACTGGGCGCACAGCGAACAACGGAACCACTGGTTCGGTTACTGGTTTGGACATGACATGTTCACACCGCCATTCGTCGCACCGGATGGCCAGTTCAGCTACGACGCCAAACTGCGCGAACAGGCGATTAAAGGTACCAATGGTGATCTGGTTTATCCTGAGATGACCAAGGACACGATCCTTTTTGGCGGCACCGACCCCGGCCGTTTTTGTCCCACTTACGCGATCTTTTGTGACAGCTTCATTCCGCACGATTGCCAGCCTGCCCAAGACCAGAACTTTGACCGCCGGGACGTATATCTTATCACGCAAAACGCCCTGGCGGACGGCACCTATCTCGATTACCTCCGCGCACAATACTTCCGCAGCCAGCAAAAAGACCCGCCCTTTTTCAGCGAACTCGCCCGCACGATTTTCAAGGACCAGCCATACCAGACAAATCTTTTGGCCCACATTGTGTCACCGCTGGATTGGATTTTTGAAGCTCGCGGTGCCCGCATCGAAAAACGATGGCGCGTCTCCACATCGTGGTTCACCGGCAAGGACTTCACGAACCTGCCCGCCTTCGCGGCTGATTTGCGCCCCGGTGACAAGCAGGAACCGCTTTCCAAGTGGCTCTTCCAGAATCTCAGCAAGCCGGCCCAGGATTTGATCACTGGCAAGGGCGACGAAACCCGGTTGCGCGCGGGACTGGCTGCCGACTTGAACCGTCTGCTTGAAGCTGGGCCGGTCTATGACGCGAACCGGTTCGCCCAGGTGAAACTTTCGGATTACCTTCACCAATTTATCGCCCAAAATCCCCAGAGTGACACCCGCATTCGCTTGAATCGGCTGCTGCTTGAAGCCGCCTATCCGGACAATATTGTAAAAAGCCTTGGAGGAGTTTATCCGGACCGCGAGATTTACATCCCCAATGTTGAGGATTCACAACGATGCTTTCAGCAATATATGGAAGATGTGCAACACCGGATGCAACTTAACCAGTTGACGCCTGGTGAAAACGTGAACGTTGATGCCAACGGGAAAATGCAGGTCAGCGGCCAGGTTGCCGTGATGATGATCAACGGTTTGTTGTGCAAGGTCATTTTCGATCACAATCCGAACAACGAATTTTTCATCGAGGAAAGTTTTCCGTTGCCGTGGATGTATCCCTATGAAACGCCCTTCGGCATCATCATGAAAATCAATCGGAACCCTCTGCCGGAACTCCCGGATGAGGTCTTTAAGCGGGATCACGCATTTTGGAGCAAATTTTCCGACCGGCTCATCGGCAACTGGATCACTTACGACACCTCGGTCAAGGAAATCGTGGATTTTATTGAAAAGGTCTATCTGCGCCACAATTACAGCGGCTTCAAAGGCGACCTCCGATTTGTCCGGGATGAATCGGCGCAAAAGGCGTTTTCCAAGCTCCGCAGTTCCATCACCGGCGTTTATGCCTGGCGTTTGGGCCCGCAATGCCCGGACGAGTATCGCCAAAAAACCGCCGTCGGAACGCAGGCGCTGGTGCGCGAGACTGATTTCGGATTCAAACAAGCGTTCGCCTTTTGCCCCTACAGTCCGGAAGCCGTCTTTCGTTACATCAATTTTTTACTTCAGTATGGTCGCATAGACGACGCGCTCCTCGTCGCCCAAACCTGTCACGAACTTGACCCGTACAATGATCAGGTGAAGGCGCTCGTGAAACAGTTGGGGGATATCAAAAACCAATCCGCAAACCGCGCCCAGGTCGAAACCCAGGTGCAGCACATGGAAAATGAAGCGCGGACGAATCCAGGCAATCTTCCAAACCTCCTGTCTCTTGCCGGCATCTACATTCAAATGCAGCAAACCAACCGGACCATTGAGCTGTTCGACCAGGCGCTGGCCAATCCGCATATCTCCTCCAGTGAAGCCGGTTTCATTGCCCAAGAATATGCCAAAATGGGCAACCTGACCAAACTCGAAGAAGTCCTCCAAAAAATCGTCGCCATCGTTCCCGACCAGCCCGAACCCTGGTATGATATCGCCGCGCTCAATGTCGTGCTGGGCAAGCCAGACCAAGGCCTTCAGAACCTGCGCAAATCGCTTGACCTCAGCGCCCAGCGGATCAAGGGCAACCCCACCGCGCGCGACCTGCTGGCCGAGGTGCGGAAAGACCCACGCTTTGATTCGGTGCGGAACCGGCCTGAATTTCAAAAAATTGTTCCGCCCTAGCCCTATTGACCAATTTCAAATTTCAAATTTGAATTCGGCCTGTTTTGACCTGTCTCGACTTCCGTCAATGATGACAAGCAAATCCCCACTTTCGCCAGTATCCACAATGGTATCGGCCACTTTATCACTTCTCTTTCCTTCCCCTGCCTGCCGTTACGTTGACCTGCCAAAGTGCTAACAAAATGCAATCAAACGGGTGGCGTCCATTTTCTCTAGGAATTTCCCGTCCGTTCTCTTAATTCCAGTCCCCCTTGATTTTGGATGGCGTTGCAACCAGCCCTGCGCCACGACAGCCGAGCAGCCCGGACTGGAAATTGACCATCTCATTGAATGGGGTGAACACCCCATAGTTGACACGCTGTTGCACAGGCTATTCTCACAGCATGAAACACAAAAACTTCTCGCAGGACCAAAACCAAAAGCCTGCCGGCGCATCACGATCGGCGGCTGCTGGGGATTTAAACCAAATCGCAATTGATTTTGCGCCCTCACCGGACGAAGCGGCCAGAAGGGCATACTTCCGTTATGCTTGTACGCGGAAGGTTATCCCGCAATTGACGCCATGGCTTGCGTTTCTCCTTGATCGCCATGCCACTCCAAGTGTGCGCGTGGCGCGAACGTGATGCGATGCCACTTGGGTTTCGGTGTTGGTCGTTTGTCGGTTTTGAGAGATGGATTGCCGCAACGACTCACCACCGTAGGCACCTCCCAGCCGGTTTTGCCGCAGCACTCGGCCAAGGTTTCTAGAAAACGTTTCCGATCGGCGTCATCCTTGAATATCGGCTCCCGCCGGTCGCCCCGGCTCATGACGTGATAAATCGCCCCCGGATATTCCACTCTCAACTTGCGCGGCATGCCGGCCAGACTATGGTTTGACCACTTTCCGGCTGCGGTGAATAAGTTGTGAAAAAAGTGTGGGTAAGTTT
>PMOA01000115.1 GCA_003161635.1 Limisphaerales bacterium | reverse complement strand
ACGTTGTCGCCGTTGAGCGCGCTAATGGGCATGAATTTCACGTCGCGGAAGACATCGAGTTTCGGAATGAAACCCTCGAATTCATCGCGAATTTCCCAATAGCGGTCCTCGCTCCAATCCACGAGGTCCATTTTGTTGATGGCGATGACAAGGTGCGGAATGCCGAGGAGCGCAGCGATGTAAGTGTGGCGGCGGCTCTGCTCAATCACGCCCTGCCGTGCGTCCACGAGCACGATGGCCAGGTTCGCGGTTGAAGCGCCGGTGACCATGTTGCGGGTGTANNTCGCGCTCGGCGCGCAGGCCGTCGGTGAGGTTCGCCAGGTTGATTTGTCCGCCGCCGGTGATATCGGCGGAACGTTCGAGTGCCTCAAGCTGGTCCTCCATCAAATTCTTGGAATCGTAAAGCAACCGGCCAATGAGCGTGGACTTGCCATCGTCCACCGAGCCGCAGGTGTTTAATCGTAGAATTTCGATTGGATGTTGGGTGTGGGGCATGGGAAATTTTTCAACTACGGGTAAACGTGGCGCGGCTTGCGTCACAACCGAAGATTTTGGACTGCGGCGGGAAGNNAAGCGCCACGCCGCTTTGGAAGTTTGCTGGTGCTTGGAAAGCGGTGTCGCCGCTATGCTCTGCCACCGCACTCCAAATTGTCCGGGCCTTCTGGCGCAGGCTACTGTGGGCAGAAATAAATTCGTGTTTATCCGTGTTCATCTGTGGTTAGAAGTAGCCCGCCTTTTTCCGGTCCTCCATCGCCGCTTCGCTGGCCTTGTCGTCGGCGCGGGAACCGCGTTCGGTCACGCGCGCGGCGGCGATTTCGGCGATGATGTCGTCCACGGAGTCCGCCGGTGATTCGACCAGGCCGGTGCTGATGATGTCGCCGATGGTTCGGACGCGGACGACCAGTTCCTTCACCTGCTCTTTTTCCCTGAGCGGCAGCAAATCGGTGACGGGCAGCCACTGGTTGTTGCGGCGGACGCATTTGCGCGTGTGGCTGAAATAAATGGCCGGCACTTCCAGCTTTTCACGCTTGATGTATTCCCACACGTCCATTTCCGTCCAATTGGAGAGCGGGAAGACGCGCATGTTTTCACCGGGATTCACGCGGGGGTTGTAAAGATTCCAGATTTCCGGTCGCTGACCTTTCGGATCCCACTGGCCGAAGCTGTCGCGGAAACTGAAGAACCGCTCCTTCGACCGGGCTTTTTCCTCATCGCGCCGCGCGCCGCCGACGGCGCAATCAAATTGAAACTCTTCAATCGCACCCAGCAGGGCGGGAATTTGCAGTTTGTTGCGGCTGATTTCGCCGGGTGCGGGATGGGCCAGCCCTTTGGCGATGGCCTCTTCGACGGTGCGGACGATCAGCTTCGCGCCGAGTTCCTTCGCGCGCCGGTTGCGGAATTCAATCAACTCCGAAAATTCGTGGCCGGTTTCGATATTGAGAAACGGCATCGGAATGTCCGACGGGCGAAACGCCTTCTCCGCGAGGCGCAGCAGGCAGATGGAATCCTTGCCGCCGGAGAAGAGCAGGGCGGGCCGCTCGAATTCCGCTGCGACTTCACGCATGATGTGAATCGCTTCCGTTTCCAGATATTGCAAATGGTCCAGATGATACGAATTCATGTCTTAACCGGGTCTGGGGTCTGGCGTCTGGGTTCTGGGGTTCATCATCGGTCGTTCAATGAGCGAATCGGGCCGCTGATGAGTTTGCCAGTTTGAACGCATTGGGATCGGAGTTTTTCTTGTTCGGCGATATTGATAAATTTGTTGTCGAGCAATGGATAGCTCATGGAGCGAACTTCGCCGCACGACCTGCGGGCTATGTTATAGGCTTGGCGCTTTTCCGCAACATGCAGACTTTCCCAACCTTCCGCGACATTGTTCATCACTGAGACTGCCGCGCGCTGAAGCTGGTCGCGCAATCCAAAATCGCGGCATAACGGCTCGCGCCGGCAAAACTGATAAACTTCATTGGTCAGTTCACGCGCCGGCTTCCAAGCCGCCGAGGTTTCAAAAGGTTCGCCCATTTTCAGTTCCCCAGACGCTAAATGCCAGACCCCAGAGCCTGCGTGCCCCAGCTCGCATGCAGGCCGCACTCGCGTTTATCGTCGGCCTTGGCCGGATCGAAATAATCCCATTCATTCGGGAGATTATGCCGGTTCAGGTATGCTTCCATGTCCGCGTCGCTCAAATAAAAAACCGGACTGACCTTGAGCGCGCCGAAATTTTTGTCCTCGGAAACGATGTCCAGGCCGGCGCGATTCGGGTTCTGAACCTTGCGCAATGCGGTGAGCCAGACGGTCGGCGCCAGTTCCTTCATGCCGCGCTGGAACGGTTCGAGCTTCATCTGGGTGCTGAACGCCTTGATGCGTTCCTCGTTTTCGGGCGTCGGTTCGGGCGCGCCGTCGCGGGTGGCTTCGTAGTGCGCCGCGGTCATTTTGGGAACGAACGGTTTGAGATTCAGCTTAAGCAGCTTTTGCAGCGCCTCGGCGTGCTGGTAGGTCGCCGGGCGGTTGTAACCGTGGTCCACCCACAGCACCGGGATGTCCGGTTGCACCTGCGTGCAGAGATGCAAAATCACCGCTTCGTAAGGACGAAAATTCGTGGAGACGATGGCGCGACCATTGGCTTGCGCGATGGCCCAGCGGACAATTTCGGGCGGCGATTTGGAACGCAATTCGGCGTTGGCTTTGGAAATTTGATCGGGAGTCATTTTTTGAACGGCAAAGAAACGAAAGCAGCAAAGCCACTTCGTTCCTTTGTTGCCTTGTTGTCAGTTTGCCGCGGGTGGCTGCTCCTTTAGAAAAATCCGGTCGCACCAGTCGCCGAACCGTTCGCCGATATTGCGTTCTTTTGCAAAGCGCGCGAGCACGGGGCGGAGTTCATTTTCGATGTCCACATCCTTGATCACGTCTTTCCAGATGCGATTCAGGCGCGTGCCGGAGGTGTCGCCACCGAGCCAGACCTGATAACGTCCCGGCGCTTTGCCGACAAACGCAATTTCAGCCATGTAAGGCCGGGCGCAGCCGTTCGGGCAGCCGGTCGAGCGGATGATGATTTCCTGGCCCGCGAGTCCGATTTCCGCGCAAATTTTTTCGATCCGGTCAATCAAGCCGGGCAACATGCGTTCCGACTCGGCCAGCGCGAGGCCGCAGGTGGGCAGGGCAGGGCAGGCCATGGAGGCTGCGTGCAGCACGGTCGCCTGGTTTTCCGTCTTCACGCCGTGTTCGGCGAGCAGCGCGTTGATGGCGGCTTTGCCGGTTTCAACAATGTTTGCCAGGATGACGTTTTGATTTGCCGACAGACGGAATTCGATGCCCGGAAATTTCTCCGCAATCTGGCGCAACGCGGTTTTCAGCCTGTGTTCACCCGCATCCTTGACGCGGCCGGTTTCGACGAAGAGCGTGAGAAACCATTTACCATCCACGGCCTTGTGCCAGCCGTAAAGGTCGCTGGTGGTGGTGAACTTGAAAGCCCGGGCCGGCTCGAGTTTGATGTTGGCGCGTTTTTCGATTTCCTCGCGCGTCCAATCCACGCCGCGTTCAGCCACGACATATTTGAGGCGCGCGTGCTTGCGGTCGGTGCGGTCGCCGAAGTCCCGGTGAATCGTGAGCACGGCCTTTGCGATTTCGACAAGTTTTTCCGGTTTAAAAAAGCCAATGACATCCGCGAGGCGCGGATAGGTGGCTTCATTGCCGTGGCTGCGGCCCATGCCGCCGCCGACAGCGAGATTGTAGCCGGTAAGCCGGTCGTTTTCGACGATGGCGATAAGGCCGAGACAATTCGTAAAAATGTCGAGGTCATTTATCGGCGGAATGGCGAACGCGATTTTGAATTTTCGCGGCAGATACGTTTTGCCGTAAAGCGGGTCCGCGAAATTTTTATTCTCCGGTTTTTCGAGATCGAGCTGCTCGCCGTCAATCCAGATGGAGTGATATGCACCGGTTTGAGGCGCGACCGCCATGGCGACGCGGTGGCAATCGGCATAAACCTGTTCGCGCGCTTTCGTGTAGGCGGGCGTGGGCGGTGCGAGCACGTTGCGGTTCACGTCGCCGCACGCGGCCAGGGTGGAGAGCAGCGATTCGTTGATGGCCTTGATGAGCGGACGCAAATTGCCTTTGAGCACGCCGTGAAACTGGATGGTTTGGCGCGTGGTAATGCGGAGCGTGTGGTTGCCGTATTGGGATGCCAGCTCGTCGAAAACGCGCCATTGATTGGCGGTCATCACGCCGCCGGGAATACGGCTGCGAATCATCATGATGTATTTCTTGCCGGTCTTGCGCAGGTCGCGGTCATCCTGCTGGTAGGAACCGTGAAATTTCAGGAACTGGTTTTCGTCCTCGGAAAAATGGTCGGCGTTCGCGTCGTTCAACGTCGCGGCAATGGTGCTCGCGAGCGTCGGCGTCGCTTCCTTGATGACCTCGTTATGCGTTAATTTAACCGGAGCTTCAGTGGTGTTCATAACCAAACCAACATGATAACTGGAACTGTTGTTTTGTTCAAGTGCAGCTTGTGAATGATTGTTCCGGGGGGGCGCCGCTGGTTGCCACCACCAGCTTTATTTTTCGGATGGAACCGAATTGCCGGTCCTGGGAGCGCCGACGTCCCGTCGGCGTGGAATTGTCTGTCGCAACGCGGCGGGCCGGCAGGACGCCGGCCAGTAATTTCAGGCGGCTGGCACGAACCGCTGAAGCGACAGCGTCGCGCCGAATAAAATCAAAAACGTGAGGCTCAGCCATTGCGGGCATAACGGCGCCACCGCCAGCCAGTCCACGAGAACAATTCCCGCAAACAAGCCCGACACAATGTGCCCGACGTTGGTTTCAGCCGCTTGAAAAATCGTCCGCACCCGGAGCGCAATCCACAGCGCGAGCACGAGCGACAACCACATTGCCGGAACGCGGAATTCCGCCGAATTTATCAGCATCGCGAAAACGATCGGCACGGCTAGCAGTGCCAATGGCCAGTAAGGAGCCCGCCCGCGGGAACTTTCGTGCTGCGCCAGATAACCCAGTCCGGCCACATACAACGCCAGCGCCGCACCGCACCAGATCGGTCCGCCGTTGACGCCGGTCGCGCCCGCCGATCCGGCGATGACATAAACCCAGAACCGGCATACCCCCATCAGCCACGGCGACGCGGTGACGACTTTGTGCGTCGCGTCGTAAATGATGATGCACAGCAGCAGGACCAGGGTGAGCATTCCGGTTGTCTTGCCCACCGCGGTCAGACACAGCGCGCCCAAGCCGAGCCATCCCAGTCCCCAGCGCCAGACGGCTGGCAACGAAATCGCACCGGAGGGGATGGGCCGTTCCGCGCGCCGCTGGCGGTCGAAATCCGCGTCAAAAGCGTCGTTCAAAAACATTCCGCCTGTGTAAAGCGCGCTTACGCCCAGAAACAGCAGCGGCAATTTCGCAAAATTCCCGTGGCCGCCCAGCCACCAGCCCGCCAGGCAATTCGACCAGACCGTTGGCAAATGCGACACGCGACTCAAAGCCAGCAACGCGCGCAGCGGCGGCTGTTTGGCGCCGGACTGGTGCAAATGCTTGAGTTGTTCTGCATCCATGCGGCAAAAGATGAAGCGAAATTAAGGTTTGGCAAGGCACAAACTGGCGTTGACACATTGGGCGCAAACGTTTAACTTGACGGCAAAACTGCAAACCAAGCCATGTTGATTCGCATCAGTCTGATTTTGGCCATTATCGCGGCGCTGGCCGCCGGCACGTTAAACATCCTTCTGGTGAGGGATAAAATCACCACGCTGATTTCGCAACGGGACGATGAACGTGGCAAAAAGCAACAAGCCCTGTCCGATCTCTCCAAAGCGAAGACCGAGTTGACGAAGTCACAAGACACGCTCAAGCAGACCACACAGGATTTGGTTGATGCGAAGTCCGAACGCGACAAGGCGGTCGTCACCGCCACGGCGCAGACCAAGCGCGCTGATGAATTGTCCGACAAACTTGCCAAGACCACGCAGGAGCGTGACGACGCGCAAACCCAACTGGCGGCTTACAAGGCCACCGGCATGTCGGCGGACCAGGTCGGTAAACTCAGCCGTTTGCTGAAAGAATCACAAGAGGCAGTCGAAATCGTTAACGAAGAAAAAGTGGTATTGCAACGCGCCCTGACCCGGTTGCAAGCCCGCCTCGCCAAATACGAAGGTCCGGACCCAACCATCCGATTGCGCGCCGACCTCAGGGGCAAAATTCTGGTGGTTGATCCGAAATGGGATTTTGTCGTGCTGAACATCGGCCAGGATCAGGGGGTTCTCGAAAACGGTGAACTTTTAGTCAGCCGGGAAGGCAGGCTGGTTGCCAAAGTTATCGTGCGCAGCGTCGAAAAAAACCGCTGCATCGCCAATGTCGTGCCGGGTTGGAAACTCGGCGAAGTGATTGAAGGTGACGAAGTCAGTCCCGCACACCCGGCTTCCTGAGATGAAATGCCGCGCCGTCAAATGGCTCTTGCTTCTTTTGCTTGGCAGTGTGCTTGTCGGGGTCAGCGGTTGCGAAACGAATGACCCCGAAAATAATTCGGTCCGCCCGTGGAACACGCCGCAAGACTGGGAGGGCGGCCTGCCCATGATGAACCAGCAGCAGCATTAATCATCATCACGCCGCCCTTCAACCCGCAATTTCCGCACCGCGCGTCGGCGTCATCATAAAATTCATGCGCACGTCCGACGGCCCGACCGGGACATCGTTCACCATCTGCTCGTCAAAGGCGATTCCGCATTTCACCCCGCGCGTGCCTGCCAGCAAACGGTCGTAAAATCCTTTGCCGCGGCCCAGCCGGTGCCCGTGCCAGTCAAACACGACGCCGGGCACGAGAATCAAATCGAGACGGTCCAATGGAATTCCGGCGCACCGGGCCGCTGGCTCGCGGAGGCCAAACTCTCCCGGCGCAATTTCACTCCGCAAGTTTTGCACCCGGCAGGCGACATAATTTTTGCCGGCCGGGTTGAAGCGGGGCAGGGCGGCAATTTTACCCGCCGCCAGCGCCTCTTCCAGCAGCGGCCACAAATCCAGTTCGTCCGGCAGCGGTGCGAAGAACAAGACTGCTCCGGCGTTCTTCCAGATGGCCTGTTCCTTGAGCCGGTCACGAATTTGCACGGACAACGTGGTGCGCGCCGTCGGGGAGATTTTTTGCAGCGCATCACGGATTTGCTTTCGCAGCAAGGCCTTGGCCTCTTGAATGTCGGGTTGCATTTTCAGGAAACAAAAAATTCAAAATAACCACGGATCCCGCAATGCGGGACGGATGGACACGGGTAAAAAGGCAAGCCGATAAATTTCAGCCGTCCGGTTTTGCAGCCATTCGTAAAATCCCGGCTTTCCAATCCGTAATACAATGACGAGATTGCGCGCATATTCGACAAGGATTTGGAGTGCGGTGGCAGAGCGTAGCGGCGACACCGCTTTTCGCACGTCCGCCAGCCTCCGAAAGCGGCGTGGCGCTGCGCTTCCCGCCGCAGTCCAAAAATTGCGTTTGCGGCGAAAGCCGCGTCAGGTTGATCTGTGTGCATCCGTGGTCAAGGTTTTGTTTTTTTGATCTTGGTAAATTCCGCGCGCCATTTTTCGACCCGCTCCTTGATTTTCTTTTCCACACCCTGCTCGGTCGGTTCGTAATAATGCTTGTCCGTACCGAGATAATCCTGCGCGACGAAATGTCCGGGATGGTCGTGCGCGTATTCGTAACCCTTGCCGTGGCCCAGCCGTTCGGCGCCTGGGTAATGCGTGTCGCGCAAATGTTCCGGCACCGGCAGCGTGCGACCGGAGCGGACGTCTTCGAGCGCGGCATCGATCGCCATATACGCGCTGTTGCTCTTGTTGGCGGTGGCGATATAGACCGTCGCTTCGGCCAGCGGAATGCGCGCCTCGGGCCAGCCCACAAATTCCGCAACCTGCAACGCCGTGTTGGCCAGAACCAAGGCCATCGGATCCGCCAGGCCAACGTCTTCCGCCGCGCAAATCACAATCCGCCGCGCAATAAAACGCGGGTCTTCGCCGGCGTGAATCATCTTCGCCAGCCAGTAAAGCGCGGCGTCCGCGTCGCTGCCGCGCATGGATTTGATGAAGGCGGAAATCGTGTCGTAGTGTGCGTCTTCGTCGTCATACACAACGGCCTTTTTCTGGATGCTCTGTTCGGCGGCGGCCAGATCAATGTGAACCGCGCCGTTTTCCTGCGGCGCAGTGGTGAGCGCGGCGATTTCCAGCGCGTTCAAGGCCTTGCGCGCGTCGCCGTCGGCGATTTTGGCGAGATGGCGCAACGCATTTTCTTCCGCCTTGATTTTCATGTAGCCAAGGCCGCGTTCGCTGTCGGCCAGCGCGCGTTGCAGCAGTGAAAAAAGTTCGTCCTCCGTCAGCGGGCGCAGCTCAAAAATCTGCGAGCGCGAGACGAGCGGCGAGTTGACGAAGAAAAACGGGTTGTGCGTCGTCGCGCCGATCAGCCGCACGACACCGCTCTCGACGTCCGGCAGCAGCACGTCCTGCTGCGCCTTGTTGAACCGATGGATTTCGTCAATGAACAGAATCGTGGGCTGGCCGGTGTTTTCGAGGCGGTTCGCGGCGGCGGCGAGCACGCGGCGCATGTCGGCGACGTTGGATTCGACGCCGCTGAGCCGCTCGAATTTGCTTTTGGTCTGGCGCGCGATGATTTGGGCGAGCGACGTTTTGCCCGTGCCCGGCGGCCCGAAGAAAATCAGCGATTGGATGCGGTCGGCTTCGATGGCGCGGCGCAGCAACTGGCCGGGGCCGAGGATGTGCGTCTGTCCGGCGAACTCGTCGAGATGGCGTGGTCGCATTCGCGCGGCCAGCGGCTGATGGCGGGAAGATTCCGGCGTGGTTGAAACATCCGGCTTTGGTTCAGCCGAAGTTGCAAACAAATCGTCGCGCGCCATGAATTAAAATTAGCAGTTGGCAGAAGATTTGCCCAAAACAAAAAAGCCCGTCGACCGGCAGGCCTTAATTCTTCATTCTGCATTTGACATTCCGCATTAAAAAATAAAAACCCCACCCTTGCCGTGTGCGACATGATCCTTTGAACATGTTTTACAACATGCGGAACCCGCCGGGCTGCTTTCGACTTCCAGTGAAGGCGTGTCGGCCACAGTCACAGATTGGCTCCATTGATCGTTTTACTACGGTTCAAGGATTTGCTGCGAATCACGAACAGGGCAGGGTAAATCTGGTTAAACTTTCCAAAGAACAACGCG
The DNA here is from genome assembly GCA_003161635.1 of Limisphaerales bacterium. Lineage (GTDB taxonomy): Bacteria > Verrucomicrobiota > Verrucomicrobiia > Limisphaerales > UBA11358 > UBA11358. Next base: position 7,575 of record PMOA01000115.1, on the reverse strand, counting down.
CGGTTTTTCAACTCACGCTTTCCGGCTATTACATCGCCCCAAGCAGGTATTTTCTCAAGAAATATCTTTCGGTAAATTTATTGTGGCGCCCTTGACAAACGCAAAAAGGGTTTTCCGAAAAACGCGGTGCCGCTCCGGCCAAAAACCCGGGATCGATTACACGTCAGGCTTCGGGTATTTTCAACTTTCAGTTGCCGTTCCCGGCCTTTTTGCAACTGCGATTTGATGTATCAATGATGACATCCGCCCGGCTCCGCCCATTTCCCGGCTATTCCACCTCCACCGTCACCACGCCCAGGATTTTTGTTTCACGGCGTTGCAACAGGCGGCCCAGCGGTCCAAGCGTCTGCCAGTAGGCAACTGCCGCCAGCGCCGCGAGCAGGACCGAAAGAACGAGATTGACCGGCACCACGTCCGGCCAGCCGGCCAGCCGCCACAGCAGTTCTGCCAGCGGCGGTACGAACGCCGGTGCCATGGCTGCGGGAAAAAGCATCTGACAGAGAAACATCACCAACATCGCCAGGCCGGGCATTTTGGTCGGCTTCATCGAACCGGGTTGGATGCGGTAAGGCGCGAGGATGGAGAGGAGGTTGCCGGCGAGTCCGCCAATCAGCAGCATGGCCGCGAGCTGGAACAGGGCGGCTACAAAAACGAGCAAAGCCAGATGCAGCCATACGGAAGTCAACGTAAGCAATATTGCGCCGAAGGTGGCGCCCACGGGCAGGCTCGCGAGATTTTTGCCCAGCAGGATGAGCCGCCGGTCCGCCGGCGAAAGGATCAATGAGCGGAAGCCGTCGCGGTCAAAGCCAAACTGGTTGGCGAGAAATTGGACCAGCATGAAGATTGAGAACGCCACCACGCCGGTGGCAACGAAGGGTTTTGTGGTGTCGGACAAATGGGGCGGAGAACGAAGAAAGACCATCGCCCCGACAATCACCATCGAGAGGGATGAACTCGCCCACGCCATTTTCACTTCGGGCGCGCGAAGCATGGAACGGAACGTGGCCAGCGCCAACGCGACGGCCTGTTCCGGGACGGCGGGAAGGCGCAGTTCCAGAAACCCATTGCCGGTTCTGGCCGGTGCGACCACCGCGGTGGCGGTGCCGGCCGGTTTGATTCGCGTCGGAGCTTTCCCGCCGCTTTCACCGTAATAAAAGCGCACCGTGCTGCGATACGCGCGGCGCAAGCCGAGTGCGCCAATGCCGAGACAGCCGAGCGTGCCGAGCAACGCGGGCAGCGCACGCCCTTCGGCCAGCCCCTGCGCGCCGAGCGGCAGCCAGAGCGGCGGGATGAACTTCTGCGCGGCGAGCAGTTGATTGAGTTTTTCCTGTTCGGCGGTCCGGCGCGTCTCCTGGTTGGTGATGGACTGCTGGCTGGAATGATGGTCTTGCCGATGGATGACGTTGAAATAAAGGTTGGGTCCCTGGCTGAGCAGGATGAACATGAAGGTGATGCCCATGATGACCGTGCGCCGACGGCGCGGGTTGGTCATCATCGCGGCCAGCCAGCTGCGCAGGCAATAAGTCCATGCTGTGATCATGAAGACCATGCTCAATGCGAGCGGAATCAACAGCACCATCTCCGGTCCGCGTGCAATCACGAGGCCGATGCCCAGCCCCAGCATGACGGGAACGACGATGATGATGCTCAACGCAAAATGCGACACGAGGTAATTGACGATGAACATCTGGCCGAGCGCGACCGGCAGGTGCATGAGGCGTTGCAAATCTATGGTTTCGGAGCGTTGTAGTTCAGTGAGCAGTCCGATCATCCAGAAGAAAAGGAACCCGGCGGTGACGCCAAACCAGATTCCCATGATGACTGTCGGCGATGCCTGGGCCAGACCAAAGGCCGCGCCGAGCAAGGCGCCCACGAAGCAAATCCCGCCCAGCACAAACGCGCCCAGGCCGACGAGCACGGCGATGGCCGCGCCCAGACCGCCGCTGCGCGCCCACTGATTGCGCGTGAGCCGCCAGCGCAGCCAGAGGACGGTTTTGAGTTGCTCCCAGTTCATTCAACCCTCCAGCCAGCTTAATTTCTGAACCTCGTGCCCGTCGCCGCCCACGACGGCGAGGAACTTGTCTTCCAGCGATCCGGCGCGCCGCAGTTCCTCCATCGTGCCCTGGTGAACCAGCCGTCCCTGCGCGATGATGCCGACGTCCGAGCAAAGTTTCTCAACAATCTCCAACACGTGCGAGGTGAGGAAAACCGTCGCGCCGCGGCTGACACATTGCTTGAGCGTGTCGCGCAACACCCGCGACGCCACCGCATCCACGCCCTCGAACGGTTCGTCGAGGAACAGGAGATCCGGATTGGGAATCAACGCGGCGGCCAGGGCGAGTTTCTTCTTCATGCCATGCGAGAATTCGAGCGTGAGCTTCTTCTCCTCGTGCGCCAGATCCATCATGGCGAGCAACTCATCGCAACGTTCGCGCACCGTGTTGCGCGGCAGCAGATACATGCGGCCGATGAAAGTGAGGTATTCGCGCGCNNGCGCGCCGCGGATCGCCCGTGTCCTCGCCGAGGATGCGGATGCCACCCGCCGTTGGCGCCAGCAGGCCGGTGAGCATCTTGATGGTGGTGGATTTGCCTGCGCCGTTGGGGCCAAGGAAACCGTAGAAACGGCCGGACTCGACGCGGAGGTTCAATTCATTGACCGCGCGGAACTTCCCGAAATCGCGCGTCAGGTTGGAGGTTTCGATGGCGACATTCATGGGGCTGGCAATGGGCCGGAAACTATCGGGCGCCGGCGGTTGGAGCAATCGTAAAGAGAACCAAGCAGCTGGTCGGGGCATAAAAACTTCCACTCGCCTTGACCGGGGCGTTGTGGCTGACCTCCCCGCCTGATTTTGCTGAACAACAAAGAAACAAAGCAACGAAGGATAAAATCACTTCCCAAGATACTTCAACGGGTTGCGTATCCGGTCGAGCCGCTCGGCTTCAAGTTCGTTCAAAACGATCTGCCGCCGTCTTTGCTTCACGGCATTCGCGACCGATTGGGGAAGCCACCAGACCGGTTTTACCAGCTGGAAGAAGTTCAGGCAAATGAGTTTCAGTGTGTGCATGGAGTGGTATCACTCGTTCCGTGGTCGGTATAGAACAGTGTGCAGAAAATGATAATGGATGATTCCTCCGTTCTGGGCATGGCATTCGGCTCGGCGGGCGAGACCAGGGTGCTCATGTGCGTGGCCACCAACCGCAGGTCCGGGTGTTGCGCAAGGAACTCGTTGATCTGTTCTTCAAGTGCGGTCGCCGGCGACTTGCCGGATGGCAGCTTGTGAAGAGCGACTTCGAATATTTTTACTTTCATGGAACAGCCAATCTCCGCCCAATGGCGTTTTCAAGTGGAATAGCAATCAATTCCGTGGCCGGCACAGGCGCTTCCGGGCCGCCTTCTCCTTCAAATCTGTATATATCCTCCGGTTCAACCGTCGTCACCGCCCCGCCATTCTCCGGATGCGAGCGCTGTGGATTCTCAACGGCCAGGAAATGATTTTTCGGCGCCCAACCTCTGGAACGATCTAAAAGGAGCGGGTGCTTATAGACCAGACACATGACGTTCTGTTGCGGTAAAAGCGCATATTATTTAACGGTGCGGAAGGTCAGTGTTGTCAAGCCAACGACGGCGGCGGCCATGCTCCAATGAGCATCCAGACGGCCTTTCATTTCGGCACCGGATTCGACTCCGCTCATCAGACCCGCTTGGGGTTCACCAGCAGCAGCACGATTCCGCCGACGAGTGCGAGCGCGCCGACGGCTGGCGGGATAAAGTGGTTGACGGTGGTCTCAATGTGCATTCCAAGGAACTCAACAGGCTTTCCCGGGGTCGTGTAGGTGATGCCCGAGTAAGCGAGCACCACGCCGCCGAGAGCAATCAGGATGACTGCGACAATGGTTTTTGTATTCATATTGAATCTTCAGTTTATTTTCTTCGGTTGGCAGCTTCTTAATTCACCCGCTTGCGCCCGGAAACGAGGTTTACTCGCATCCGTCACACTGGGTTTCGACCGGAGATGATCCGGAGCAAAACCGCCACAATGGCGAGGACGAGGAGGATATGAATTAAGCCGCCCAACGTGCCGGTCACCAACCCCAGCAGCCACAGAATGATCAGGACTACTGCAATCGTGTATAACATAAAATTTTCTTTCGGTTGGTTCGCTGGCTGGCGCGCTTTCGCACCAGCCAACAGCGATCTGCCAGATTATTTGGCCGGCACGGGCACGGCGACGGTCATGTTGTTAATCACGCTGGTCACACCGTTGATGTCGGTGACGAGCTTGGTGACCAGGCTCTTTTCGGCGTTGTTTTTGGCAATGCCACTCAAGGTGACGACGCCGTCCGTCGTTGAAACCGTGGTGTGCAAGGCGCTGGTCGAGTGGTGCGACAGCAATGACGATTTGACCTGGGCGGTGATGGAGGCGTCATCAATCTTGTCCCCTGTCGTTTCGCTTGGAATGGCCGGGTTCTTGGCAATCGTCATCTCATTCTTGACCGATTTGACGTTGTCAACGTCCTTGGCGTATTCGGTGGTGAGTTCCTTTTCGGCCAGGCTGGAGGCTTCACCTTGCAGGGTGACGATTCCATTTTTCACATACACCTTCGTTCCGGTGGCGCTCACGTTGCGATGGAACAGGAGTGCGGATTTCACTTTCAGGCCGATCCACGTGTCTGAATGTTCAGCGGGTTGTTCGCCGCTGACCAGCAGTTGATTGTCCACGCTTATGACGCCGGGCAGACTCGCCACGGTGTCCTGGGCCAGGGATTTATGGGACGCTTCGGCGACCGTTCCGGTCAGGGTGACGGCACCGTCTTTGGATTCAGTCTTGATTGAATCGTTCTTGAGGTAGGTTTTGAACACATACGACTTTGCGGCGGATGACTCGATGCGACTGTCCGTATCGGAGGCGCGCAGGGATGCGCTGGTAACTAACAGGGCGCTCGTGGCTGCCAAGAGCGCGAGCGAGCAGGTTGATTTCATTTTCATTATGTTTTTCTTTCTATCTTTTTGCGTTTTGGTTTTGATTGTAACGACGAAAAGTAGGGTACGTTGCGAGCCGGTCCTTCGCTATGGGGTGTAACCCTACCGTGCATTTTAGGGGTGTTCGGCAAAGACGGATCTGGTTCAAACCTCAATGTGCAGAACTCTTGGGCGAATGAGGCCTATTTACGTGACTCCACCGCCCCCAAGGAGTAGTGTTTTCCGTCGCTCGCACACCACAAGATGTAGCGTTAAGTGGAGTCATGTGCACAGGCCTATGAGCGAATGAGGCCCTTGCGGTAGTGGTCCAGTTTGAAGTTTTACGACTCGCCACCCGCAACCGGGAAACGGGGATTTACGTTCAATCAACTGCCATCCGCAGTTGGGAAATCGCCGCCGACATCAAAGAAATCGGCATTTACATCATGGAAATCGCCTCCGACATTCAGGAAATGGCCGTGACATTGGGGAAATCCACATCTGCATCCGCCGCACCGCCGACCGTAGCTCAAAGCAGCGAATCCGCCGCCCCCTGGAGGGGATGGAAGCCGCCAGTCTTATCCAGCGTTATTTCGTGAGATTGCTTTTTATCCATCTCGAATAATCGCGTTTGTTGGGCGGCGAAGTCGCGATCCAAGACGTCGAGATTGGCTTCGTCGTTCAGCTGGATCGATCGGTTATCGAAATTTCCTGAGCCGACGGACACAAACGTGTCGTCCACGACAATGAGCTTCACGTGCATCATCGTCGGCTGATATTCGTAGATTTTGATGCCGGCTTTGATCAGCTCCGGCCAATGGCGCTTTGATGCGGCGCGGACAATTTTCTTATTGATAAGTTTCCCGGGCACGATGATCTCTACTTTTACGCCGCGCCTGGCGGCATTGACCAATTCTTTGCGGGTGAGATCATCGGGCAGAAAATAAGGATTCTCGATGCGCAACGTTTTCTGCGCAGAAGCAATCGCGAGGAGATACATCAAATCAAGATTGGCGTTGCCCGCTGAGCTCCTGAGCGCCTGTGCGAGGTATGGACCCGTGCTGGCAAGCGGCGGAAAATAATCGGCACCGTGCAGCACGTTGCCGCCTGTTTTCAGCCAGTTGGCCATGAAGATAGCCTGCAGTTGGGCGACGACCGGCCCGGTAACCTGGTAATGATTGTCGCGAAAATGTTGCGGCGAATCGGCGTTCCCAGTCCATTCATCCGCGATTCCAACTCCGCCGACGAAAGCGATTTCTCCATCGACAATCAATAATTTGCGATGAGTGCGATGGTTGTAACGGCGCGGATCCAGCCAAAAGATCGAATGATACTTGACGGCCTCGACACCCGCCTCACGCAATCGTGCCAGATTTTCCCTGCCCATTTTATATGTCCCCAGGGCGTCGAGAATGGCACTGACCTTCACGCCGGCACGGGCGCGTTCCGCCAGCGCTTCGGTGAATTCGCGTCCGATCTGCCCATTCGAGAACCAGTAGTCCTCGAAATTAATCGAATGTTTGGCCGAGCGAATGGCGCTGAGCATGGCCGGAAAAATTTGCGTGCCATTCACCAGCGTCGTGATGTCGTTGCCGGAGACAAAATCTGGCCCGAGCAAAGAGCCCGCTGACTGTCGGAATTCCGGCGAGCTCGCGGAGTAAAGCGGCGTGATTTCCTGGCGCGGCTGTTTGCCGGTTCTAAAAGCGCAGCCTGGCATGAAAAGGCCAAGGCCGCTTGAAATCAAAATCGCCGACACCAGCTGGCGGTGAGCGCTGCGCGAAAGCGTCAAAAGCAGACACGTCATTTTCAAAATCTCATAGGCGACTTACTTGTGGCATCGTCAAACTCTCGAAGTTTTGCCCGGAAAAATGGCGCCGTCTCGGTGATCGTTCCATCTGGCAATCGGATCTTGTAGGCATCGCCGGAAAAGGATGAGCGCGAGGCACAGCGTTCGATAAAGTCCTCGGCTGTCTTGACGCGATCACCCGCCAGCTTGAGTTTCATGCGCAAGTGCTTGCCGGCATCCTTGGCATCGTATTCTGTTCCGTTCCGAATGAAGGCCGCACCCTTAAGCGATTCAACGGTCTGAAGCAAATGCTCGATACGCTTCTCCTCGCGTGCGTCTCTAGCCCGGAGGACGCTCGGGATGAGTAATAACAGCAAGAGTATGACCAGTGGTGTTCGCATGGAGTCGTCGCCTAGCGAAGCAATAGAACCACAATGACGATGACGAGAAGGAGGCTGACCGAGCCTCCGCCAATCCAGATGACATTGGCAAGAACCGGCGAGGCTAAAAGGCGCATAGTTTGTCTTTAATTTTTGATGGCAATTCGTTTGCCGTCATTTACAGGAGTCACGTTACGCGATGGACCGCGCCGCGCCTATGGGGTGTAACCCCACCGCGCATTTTGGGAATTGCCCGGCGAAGACTGATTTAGCCTTGAACCTCAGTTTGCAGAATCCTTCGGCGAATGAAGACTTTTCAACGGCTTCTTTTCCGGCACTACGGTTTCGGACAGCGGACGCGGTGGTGGTGGGTTTATCTGGTTCACGTATTTGCGCAGGAGCCAGTGCCGTTGCAACGCTTCAACCAATCGCTCCAGTTCGCGCATCGA
>PMOA01000078.1 GCA_003161635.1 Limisphaerales bacterium | reverse complement strand
GAGGTAGCAGCATGAGAATGCCCAGCCCCCGATGCGGGTGACTCTTTTGTGGACCGTGACGTTGGTCAGGCCGGAGCAGTAATATAACGCATAGTTCCCTATGCTGGTGACGCTGTTGGGGATCGTCACGTTGGTTAGGCCGCAGTATTGGAACGCATAGTCCCCGATGCTGGTGACGTTAGTGCCAATCGTGACGCTGGTCACGCTGCTCATATGGAACGCATTGCTCCTGATGCTGGTGACCGGCAGGCCATTGGTCGTGCTGGGGATGGTCACCGCACCGCCGGAACCGGTGTATTGGTAAATGTTGAGCGAACCATCGTTATTGGTCGTGAAAAGGAACTGGGCTTGCATCACGGCGGGCAGCATCATCACCGCACACAGCAGACAGGCAATCTTCACAGATTGCGGAGGTTTCATTAGCTACACCTTATACGGCAAATCGGCTTATGATGCAAGCTAATTTTAACGAACTACGACGACCGAATCCGTTTGTTTTTCAGTGGGCAAACCATTGCGGCGGGCATTCTTTCGCCGCCAGTATTGGCCGATGGTTTTCGTCGCTTCGTCCAGCCAATCAGGGTCGGCCAGCAGGGTGATCAATTCGATGGCGCTAAAGAATTTCACCGCGTTGGGCCTGGGCTTGCCGAGCGCCCGCAGTTTCCCCGCGCTGACTCGAATGGCGACATCTTCCGTTGAGCAGTTCAACAGTTTCGCAACTTGCACCGCCAGTAGCCGGGCCGGCAGGTCTTTCGCAGCCCAGGTCGTCATCGCCGCTTGCGTGATATCGTCAGTCATAATTCAGTCGTTTTCATCTGGACATAATTCATCTTCAAGCCATCGGGGGTGCGTGGCGCGCGCTCCGCGCGCGCTCACGCTCCCCCGAATCGGTTGACGAATCCACCGCCGCCGAGCGTTCGACTAGGCAGTGACAAGCGTATCCGAGACCCGGTTGAGATTTTCCGGGTTCCAGATTGAGTTCGACAACATGACCTCATCCACCGAATGCGAGAACTTCCCCACTTCGTAGAGATTCGCTCCCCCATTCGTGACGTTGAGACATTTCAACGTGTATTCGAGACCTTGTTTTCTCGAATCGTATTCTCTGACTCGGGCCATGCCGCCACCGAGTTTTTCCCACTGCGCCTTGAAACTCATACAGGTGGCGACCTGGACGGCATACGGCGGCAAACCCACGATCAGAAAATGAAAGTGTAATCGTCCGCTGATTTTCCCCGGCTCCTGGCGCAAAGCCCAGACGCACTTGCGAAACGGGATTTTGAACCAGCGGCACAGGCGGCGGACGAGTGCAAAGAACATGGTCACCGCAGTCTCAATTCTGTTGCACGTCCGTTGTCGTGACCAAACTTTACCGCCTACATTCCGCGTCAACCTGGCCTCCGTTCCGCTTGTGTGCTCGTTCCGTCGCGCTGAAATTGCACCCGCCCCCGCGCCAGACTTTCAGCCAACTGGCTTGACGCCGTAAGCCGAAGACTGGCTTGCCCCAAGACACCCCACGCGACCGAACTGCGCCACCGCTGCACTCCGCCCAGGTTGCCGCTCCATTCCGGCAGCCAAGTTTCGTCACTCCGTAGAATTGAATGGTGCGACCAAAGCAGCGTTGAATTCTCCGCTAAAAGACGAGCTCCGAACCCAACGCCGTTCTCGTCGCAAAGGGGCTGGCGCACACACACGTCTTGGTTTCCATGTCAACATTTCGCGACCACGGATATGCAAGATATCATCTCACCACAACCGTGCCATTTTGCTTCGCCTCAGACCTGGAATGGTCCGCCAACCTCTATCATATCGCCATAAACAAGCCCTTCAATCCAGGCGGTGAAGCCGCAATATTCGAGCTCGCCAATGGACATATCGGGGCTTTCCTCTCTAAGCTAGCCACGCCTTGGTGGAAATTTGCAGAGCGCCTCGGCATTTGTTTCATCGCCCTCTGTTGTATGTATGCTGTCATCAAACAACGCCGAAATGTCGCAGTATGGATATGCGCCGGCATTGTGATCTATCTAGCCCTCTTGACTGGCCCGGTGTCGGACGCTCGCTATCGCCTCCCCGCCGATCCATTCATCTATCTCCTCGCTAGTTCTGGGGTCGTTTTGTATATAGGTTCCCGCTCTCATAGTACTCTTTCTCCTCGCCAACCTTTTCTATATCGGGTCTGAATCCTTCGATGATGCCCTTGGCGACGAGCATACCCATCTCTAGCGAATGGTCCTGATTGTTGTAGCGGAATCGTCCCGGCCTGCCAATGTAGTATAGGTTCTTGAAACCGTCGAGATATGCCTTGATATGGTTCAGATACTCCTTGTAATTAACATCATATATAGGATACACGTTCCTCTCTCTAAGATGATAATACTTCCTGACATTGCTCTTGTCGGTGAAGCCGAACTCTGTGAGCTCGCCGATAGCCTTCTCGAAAAGCTGATCGGCGGACATATTCCATACTTCGTCACCCTCGGTGCAGAAAAATTCCAGGAATAGAGAGGTCTTGCCTGGAGGCGACATCTTACGGCTGAAGTTCCTCATCTCGCTTATTCGACCTATGAGATACTGTTTCTCCGGCAGATATATCCATTGATCGGCCATAACCGATTCCTGATCAAGTGTGATAAAAAGATACGCCTGGCTTCTATAGCGGAGTTTGGCTTGTTGCATTGCGATATCTTGCGGTAGCTTCGGGTCCAATAGGCTTAAAAATCCTTTGACCGGCACAGACTCTACCAGTTGTTTAAATGTTATCTCCAGCTCACCTTCCGGACTGGAACAGATCACTTTGTTGATCTTGTCATTGGAATGCAAGACTTTTATAGGGACCGTGTTCAATAAGATCTTATAACCTCGCGACTCAAGACGAGTCTTAATAGTTTCGTATATTAGGCCGGTGCCCAGCTCCGGATAGTAGAAAGTATCTACCAGCGTTTTGGGTGAGCCCGTATTATTGCGACCAAAAACTCGCATGATCATGTCTCCGGCGAGAGAGGTTATCGATAGGCCCTTAATGCGCTGACCGGCCCAGTCTATGTGGATATCTTCCGACGGGATGCCCCAAATCTTCTCTGTATAGTTGATCATATTGAACTCTCCGAGTGACTTGCCGAAATTGGCATATATGTAGTCAGCGAAATTCACGATTGGTTTTTTCAACAGGCCATATTGTATTTTTGCGACCCCATAATCGATCAGAATCTTCACTGCACGAAACGGCCCTATATTCTTCAGTGTCTGCACTGCGTTCACTGGATAATCATAGAACTTGCCCTCGATGAACTGGCGGGTCTGACGCTCGACATGGATCCACTTTTCGTCAAGGAGATCGGCAATGAATTCGTAGAGGTAGGGATTCTTGGAAAAAAAGCGGTGCGGACCGGTATCAGTGCGGAAAGTAAGATCACCTTCCCTGAATTCATGGGTCTTGGCTAGGCCACCCACGCGAGATTGCCGCTCGATCACGATGAAGTCCCTCTTGGCCTTCGAAAGCTCCATGGCCGCCGCAAGCCCGGCTGGCCCGGCACCGATGATCAGGGTGTCGGTGGTGAATTTTTTCATAGGAGACATCATACCCCATGGCACTTTGAAAAGAAAACGCTGAAACAATCTACACGAACTTCATCTTCCTATGAGGCGATATATGCACGGCCTGTTCGTGAACTCTTTGCCGGCCTGTATGAGCAGATCGAACAGGAAGTGGCTGAACGAGCCAAAATCCTCACTTAGCCGGGCACGACTTTCCGTTTTGGGCTAACTAGCACGCCCCAGCAACCACTTTCTGGCGGATGTTTGTTGCCGTTGCGAAGACAGAATCTTTCCCTTTGCTTCCAGCTTTTTCCAAGTCGTCAACCTCGCTCTGACCACCTCGGTTGCGCGGACATAGCAAGCCCACCGCTCATTGCAATTCTCGTTCAGGTCACAGGTTCAACAAATTTTGACAACTTTTTCTTAGCCGCCACCTGTCGTGCAAATATCTTTCAGCGATAGTTTCCAAAACATTTAGAATGGTTTGATGTTCGGGTGTATCACCATTCTTTAGCAGGGGCATGATGTTAAGGACCATCTCATCGAACGTCGGGTATCGGCAATCACGATTATACGTCCAAACGAGTGGCAGCACAGTGTTCATCGTCCGTTTCCCGGACACCGCGGTGCAAGGCCTTTCGCCCAAGGCGCTCCCGTACTGCCGGAACGATTCGTTCTTGGCGTTGAGCAGGGTGATGGCTTCCGCTTCGTCTTTCGTGCGGAGGCTGAGTTGTTTACCGGTGGTAGTGTCTTCGTAGTAGAAAACACCGGCGCGGCGGAACAATATAAAACGCTGTTTCATGACAATGCCTTTCTTCGTCATGAATCGTGAACCTGTCCGGCTCACTCGCGTTAGCGAGTAGTGGGCGAGTTTCAGTGCAGTTCTGGCTAGTTCTGGCGAATTGTGATTGCACTCACCATTTTACTGACACTTTCACTGACAGTGGCCGTTCCGATTGGCCTAACTCCTTGCTGCTCACGCAGCAAAACATGGAGGCGGGGGTCGGAATCGGACGGCAAATGCCCGTTTTTCGGCCAAAAACTACAATCTTCGCCGAACAATTTCAATATAATCCTTCACTATTTGGGGTAACCTGTTTTAACCCTCTTACTGAAGATTTCACTGAAGGTTTTTGACAGTTCCCGAAGTTAACGGGATTGAGCTTTGATTTCGCGGAAGAGCCAGGCGCGGGCGTGTGCCCAGTAGTTGTCGGCGGTGCGGGCGGAGATGCCCAGAGCTTCGGCGGCTTCTTCAAGGGTCATGCCGACGAAATAGCGCAGCTTCACCAGTTCAGCCTCGACCTTGTTTTGGGCGGCGAGTTTGTCGAGCGCCTCGTTCACGGCGAGGAGTTCGTCGTCATCACCCGGTGCGGCGACTTCCACATTTTCCAAGTCCACGCGTTGCTGATCGCCACCATGACGTGCGGCGCGCTTGCGGCGGGCCTTGTCAATGAGGATGCGCCGCATGGCCTCGGCGGCAGCCCCGAAAAAATGAGCGCGGCCATCGAATTTTGGGTTGGCTCCGCCGACCAACCGTAGCCAAGCTTCATGGACCAGCGCGGTGGGCTGCAAAGTCTGGTTGGGGGCTTCATTGGCCATTTTAGACGTCGCCAGTTTGCGCAGTTCGCCATAGACCAGCAGCAGCAATTCATCGGCGGCCCTAGGGTCGCCTTGCTGGATGGACTCAAGAATGCGGGTAACGTCGCTCAACCAACGACGATTACCAGATGCTCCGACATTGCGCCAGACAATCCGTGCGCTGCCACCATAACCGCAACCGGCGCGGGCGTCTTGTCGCCGCCACCCGCCAGCCATTTCAATGCATGAGCCGGAAGAAACCGTTGCCAGCCGGCGGCGGCAGCACGACTTGATTATCCAGGTTCGTCAGATTCAGCACCGGCAGGTTCGTCACATCTGTCCAACTCAAAAGATCCGGACTTTGCTGCAAGGTGAAATCCAGCGACGGAATGATCCATGAAATGACGGTATCATTGGCCGAAGCCGACAGATTTAACTGTGGCGCGGGTGTCGTTTGCGAGACATAAATAGGCCCGGTGGACGGATAACCAACCGTGACCACAAGTTTGGCCCCATCGGCCGACAACGCCACCGCATTCCAATCCAGAAATGGCACCGCATTCGTAGTCCATGTGGCGCCGGAATTGGTCGAGGTAATGAGAACGCCAAGTGGACGGGTTGCATCTGACACCGCCGCCAGTTTGCTGCCATCGGCAGATGAGGCGACACTGATCCACGGGTGAGCAGTAAGACCGAATAAAATATTGGTGGCTGTCACCTTCCAGGCCGCCCCGGAATTTGTGGAGATGAAAATAAAACCTGAAGTGTTGTTGCCGCCCGCCGCAGCGATCAGTTTGCTGCCATCCGCCGAAGAGGCAATCGAAGACCAATTACGTTGGATTCCTTGCGGCGGGCCTGCAGGCACGTTATTCGTTATCCAAGTCGTGCCAAAATCCGGTGAAGTGTAAATGTTCGCGCTCGCGCTACTAAAAGCCACCGCCGCCAATTTTAAGCCGTCGGCCGACAAAGCGACGGAAAACCAACCCGTCTTTGGCGCATTGGTGGCGCGCGTCCAAACGGCTCCAGAATTCGTCGAGGTGTAAATAACTTGATCACGATAATCAGCCGCCACCAGTCTTGTGCCATCGGCGGAAGAGGCGACGGATTGCCAGTTGGCGACGGGTGCATTATTCGACACCCAGGTCGCGCCCGTATCCGACGAGGTATAAATCGGGAAGACATAACTGCCCACGCCGCCACCACCGGCGGCAATCATCTTGCTGCCGTCGGCGGAACAGGCGACGGTTTCCCACAGTCCATTGGTCGGCGCACCGGCGGCCACCGCCCAGGCAGCTCCAGAATTTGTTGAAATGTAAATCGGACCGCCGGGAGTAGAAAGCATGGGGTTGTTGTTCGCCACCGCTACCAAAACTGAGCCATCGGCCGATGAAGCGACAGAATCCCAATTCTCGTTGGGCACGGTGACAAACGGGGGAGTGTAGAAGGCCAACTGCGCCCCGAAGATGGTGCCAAGATGATTCGAGGCCACTACCTGATAATCGTATTGTTTGGCCGGAGCCAGGCCGGTGATGAAATTGCTCACATTCAGTGATGTGGCACCCGCACCCACATCCATGACCGGTGTCGTATTTGTAACATTAAATGCGACTTCCCACTTGAAATAAACGGTCGTGTCCCAGCCATTGGGATTGACCGTGGCATTCAGGGTAGCACCATTCGTGCTGGTAACCGCTGCAAGCGTGGTAGCGGCGGGGGCGAATCCCACGGTGAACAACTGGTCATTGCCATACACTATTCCAAAATCGTTCGCGGCCACGAGCCGGTAGTGATAAAAATTTCCGGGTAATCCGGTCAAGGCCACACTGACACTGTTGCTTCCGCTGTTGCCCGGCACAACAGTTGTTCCAGCGACATTGCCATAATTAGTATCCGTGCCCCAGTCAAGCCAGACCACCGTTTCCTGCGGGCCGACTGTTGCCGAACCGTTGAGCACCGCGCCGGTGGCGGAAAGGCCGCTGGCCGGCTGGGTGATTGCAATCGCTACCGGCAAAACGGTCAGCACGGCATTGCTGCTCAAGACGCTGCCATTGATGTTCGTGACTAGGACGGTATAAGTCCCAGAAACCGAAGGACCGACATTGGTCAGCGTGAACGTGGCATTCGTTGCGCCGGGCAGGGCAATATTATTGGAATTCCACTGATAGGCAAACGGCGCGGTGCCAACGACGCCGACGTTCATGGTCACATTGACGCCTTCTGGAAGAATATGGCCTAGGGGCTGGCTGGTGATGATGGGTGGGACAATATTGGAATTATTAACGAAAACCTGAATGCGTTGATTTCCTTGATCGGCCACGTAAATGAAGTTGCCACTGGCATCTACCGCGATTCCCTGGGGACTTGAGAATTGACCGGGGCCGCTGCCACCAGTTCCCCACTGCGCCAGGAAGTTGCCGTTGCTGTCGAACTTTTCTACGCGGTTATTGCCAGTGTCGGTCACATATACATTGTTGCTCACGTCAATGGCAATACCGGAGGGGTCGCTGAATTGTCCGATGCTGGCACCCGGGCTCCCCCATTGCATCAAATAATTGCCGTTGCTGTCGAATTTCGCAATATGGCCCGCGCCAAAATCCACCACATACACATTATTACTGTGATCTATGGCAACCCCATCGGGACTTTGGAAGGCTCCCCAACTAGTCAAAGAAGTGCCGTTGCTGTCGAACTCCACGATGTTATTACCGCTATCTGATGCGACATAGACATGGTTGCTGATGCCAACGGCGATGCCGGCGGGAAAATAGACAGAATCCAACGCACCAGATCCTATAAAATTACCGTTGCTATCGAATTTGAGATATTGTGCATTCAGGTTGTCGGCGACGTAAATAACGTTGTTGCTGTCGAGCGCGATACCGGTTGGATAGAATTGCAGACCATTATATGAGTTCCATTGCGTTAAATAGGCTCCGCCGCTTGTGAATTTCACGATCCGATTAAAAGGATTAAAAGAAATGTCAGTGATATATACGTTTTTGTTTATATCAATGGCAACACCGGCAGGCACAAAACCCTTCGGAACGGCCGAAGAATCAATCTCAAACAAATACGTCGGTGGACTGTCCGCGCGTAGCGGCGCAATGGTGGCCAGCATGCCGGCCAGCACGAGCAGGTAACAACCGGCACACGAATGCGCCGCCAGTTGTCGGGAACGGTTCAATTTAGTCATAAGGTTGTTTAGTTAAAGGCGACTTCTGCAAAACGGGCGTAGCGGCTTTCGGCAGAAAGCCGGACCATGCTGTTTCTTGAGCCAGCGCGGCGGTCTGCCGACCCGCCGCTACGATAGCTGGGAGTTTTTGCATAGCTTTTATTTTGAGTGACGAACGCGCGGAGCGAAAAAGTCCTGTGAGGCGACGCCCCACGAGGCCAGGTGCTGGTTACTTGTCCTTTTTATGCGGAGTCACGGTGATGTCAAAAGTCACATCGTAACTGAGTCCGTAGGCCGGGGCCGCCGCGCCAATGTGAATCGTGTGCGTTCCCACGGACATTGGCCGGATCATCACACAAATTCCCTCAGCCACGGTGGGATTCACGGTGGTTCCATCCGGAATGCACGATTCGCCGACAAACCCCGGATAATTGGCGAGCACATTGTCATAGGCCGCCACCGTGTAACTGAACGGCTGGGTCTGGACCAGGTAAACCGAGTCGGTTGGATTATCCATCCCGGCCACGGCAACCCCGTCAATGGTGCAGGAGGTCGTCGTTACCGCGCTCCAGCCGCCTTGCACGAGTCCGGCCAGTTCAGCAGCCGTGAAGGTGGTGTAGGTGGGACAACCGGTGTTATCGGCCTCGAAGGTCAGCACCGGCACAAACAAGGCGGTTCCGGCCGGAACGGTGCCGGTTCGAGTCCCCGTGCCGCCGCCGAGTGGGGCCGGCAAAAACCAGACGTCACCGGATTGTCCGGCACTGATGTCCGCCGTGCCGTATTCCGGATCGGCACTGACGGGAAAGGCAAGCGACCATTGCCACCATTTGGTCAGCCACTCGGCGTAGGTATGGCCATACGGTCGGGTTGGCAAGACGGGCGGTATGACGCTGGGAGCGCTGACGCTGTCGTCGTCCGCCAAGACCGGCGCATTTGTCGCCGTCAGCAATGCACATACGGCCAGGGCTGGCAACCACCGGCTGGTCGGGAGGATGTGATTTAATAGTATGGAGCGGTTTTTCATTGTGTTTCCTTTCTTGGTTGGCGCTATGCGCCGGGTTGTTGGTTTTTTCGTTTTTTGACCACCGTTAATCAATGCGAGATTCCGCGACCAAAGGCGCAAATTAAATTTGCAGGAGGAGTCGAAACGCGAACGATCGCCAATGGATACGAAGCAAAGACCGGCCTTTAAGGAGCGGATGGGACGGGCTTTTCGGGAACGGTCAGCATCAAGTTCGCCGTTTCGCCGCCAGACTGGTTCACAGCCGTGCTTGGGGGCTCAATCCACTGGTTGAGGTTGACGACGAATTTGAACTCCCATTTCGGATGCTCGCGAAAGTCCGCGAGTTGCTTGTGCAGTTCATAACGATTAGTGGACACTAACTGCATTTGCCAGGCGGGTGCAGGTTTGTTGATTTTGCCCTCACTGGCATCCAGCCACTGGTTGAAATCGCCCGCCACATGCACCTCGGCATTGGTGGCGATTTGGACACCGAAGGCCGCAGGCTCGAAGACAAAGACGACTTCGTCGGCATCAACCCGGCAGCCGAGCACGCCCCATTTCTCCGGGTCGTTGGGCCAATTTTTTTGATTGATGGCCAGCGCCTCGCGGCTCATGGCTTCGGCCTCGACGAACCGGTGTTGTGCCCGGAGCTCTCTCGCCATGCCATTCAGCAATTCGGCCACAAACGGATCCTCATTGCCCGCCAGTTTTTTTTGCATACCAATGGCCTCGCGCAGAAAAATATTGGCTAACATTGACTTTTGGTAGACCCAGCAGAATGCATCACCCTCAAAATTAACGAGATTCGCATGGGCGCACGTGATCGCGTTGCTCAGAGCCGCACGGGATTCGTGTGGTTGTTGGGAACGCAGGCAAGCCATGGACAGAATCGCGTTGGCGTCGATGTCCCGCTCGTAATCTGCTTCCGGCGCGGCTACGGTCTTACGAGCCCATTCCGCTGCGATGACAAAATGATCTTGGCGATATTCCGCCAGGCTCTTGACCAAAAAGTCCCAGCCCGAAGTTTCGTGCCCTTTGGTTGGCGTGACCGCTGTATCGGCCAGCCGTGCGGCCACCTTGAGGTCGCTGGCTGCCGGCAGCAACAGACAAGCCTTGGCGACCCGCTCCGCGACAAGTGGGTCCTTTGTCGCGTCGAATCGTGCCAGCATGGCCTGACAAAGCTTGCGGTATTGCTGCTCCTCGCCACTGTCTGCCAGCACAATCGCCTGGAGGCACCAATCCCAATCGTCGTCCGGGTTCGCTTCCACCAGCTTGGCCAGGTCGGCGGCCGCTTCGGCGAAGCGACTATCAACAATGCGCCAACTGACAGTTGAGCGCATGAGGAACGGCTGGAAACCCTTGGCCGGAGGCTGAACCGCAGCCAATAGTTGTTCGGCTTCGTTTGTCTTGCCCTCCGTGCGAAGTATCCAAATCAGTCTGTTGAAGTTGTTCACTGTTTCTGGGTGGTCGTTGCCTATGAACCGGCGGTTGAGTTCCAAACCCTCCCGGCATAGGTTTTCTGCTTCGGCCAACTTTCCTTCGGAGAAGAGTGTGCTTCCAAGATCGTGAATGAATAGCGCGACCTTTGGATGCGTGTTACCCAGTAGCTGCTTTTGCATTTCGAGCGCTTCGCGCTCGAAAGTCTCGGCTTCGGCCAGCTTGCCTTGCGCGTTGAGTTCTAGGCCGAGGTTCAAAAGTGATGCAGCGATGTGCAGGTTGTTGCTTCCCGTCAGTTCTTTATACAAGTTAAGCCCTTCACGAATGCTAGACTCCGCCTCCACGTGTTTGCCCTGAGCCCTAAGAACGTCTCCCAAACAATTAAGGGTATTGGCTACCGCAAGATTTTTGTTGCCCAGCAGACGCCGCCGTATGGCCAGAGCTTCGCGGCACAACTTTTCCGCCTCGTCGTTAATTATGTTCCCTCTGAGATCCCATGCCAAACTGAGCGAGATGTCCGCTACTTGAATATTCTCGTTGCCATACAGGCTTCGGGCCAGTTCCAGCGCCCGCCGGTGCATTTGAATCGCTTCGGTATACTGCCCTAGATCATAGTAAACCTTGCCGATGGTGTCGCGCAGTTCCAACTCCACTTCCGGCTCGTTCGTCAGGTCCTTGCCCATGCGCTCTGCCGTTTTATCCAGGATTTCTCTTAATAACGTTGTGTCCCGCCCCAGGGCCACCGACGGGCCAACGCCATTGAGCATGTCCTTGAGAAACTGGGCGACTTGCTGGCTCTTGGCTGCTTCCGTCTCCGCTGCTTTTTTTTCGGCTTCGGCTTGCTGGCGGGCTTGCTGCTCGTTGAAGAACATCCAGGTGGACACGACCAGTCCGATGATGAGCACAGCGGTCACGGCACTGGCAGCGATGAAGGCCAGCCTGTTTCGTCGGACCAGTTTCTGAAATTTGTAAAGATTGCCTGGCGGACGGGCCACCACCGGTTCGTTGTTCAAGTGACGCTGGATATCCACAGCCAGACCATTGGCCGTCTCGTAACGGCGCGAGCGATCCTTTTCCAAGGCCTTCATCACAATCCAGTCCAGGTCGCCCCGCACCAGATGAATCAACTTCGGCGGCTCGGCTTTCCGGTGTTTGGCGATTGCCGTCAAGTCCGCGCCCGCCATCGTGCTCAAGCAGGTCGAGGGACGCGCCGGTTCGTCCTGCCGGATGGTGCGGCGGATTTCATCCAGTCCGGCCTTCAGCAATTTTTTGGCGTCAAACGGTGTCTGGCCGGTCAGCAATTCGTAAAGCAAAACGCCCAGCGAGTAGATGTCGCTGCGCGTGTCCACATCCCGCGCGCTCATCTCGGCCTGTTCCGGACTCATGTAGGCGGGCGTGCCGATGAATTGCTCGAAGGCGGTGAAGACGGTTTGATCGGTCAATTTGCCTTCCGTCGCCTTGGCGATGCCAAAGTCAATCATCTTGGGCACGGGCACGCCGTCGTCCACCGTCACCAGGATGTTCGAGGGCTTGATGTCCCGGTGAATGACGCCTTTCTGGTGCGCGTGCTGGATGGCCCGGCAGACTTGAATGAACAAATCCAGCCGTTCCCGGGTGGAGAGGTCGTTCTGGTCGCAGTAGTCGGTGATCTTGATGCCGCGCACCAGTTCCATCACAAAGTAGGGTCGGCCGGTTTCGGTCGCGCCGGCATCCAGCACCTTGGCGATGTTTGGATGGTCCATCAAAGCCAGCGCCTGCCGCTCGGCTTCGAACCGGGCGATGACCTGCTTGGTGTCCATGCCCAGCTTGATGACCTTGAGCGCGACCCGGCGGCGAACCGGCTCCTCCTGCTCGGCCATATACACCACGCCGCAGCCGCCTTCGCCAATTTGCTGAAGCAATTTGTAGCGGCCAATCCGGTCGCCTGGCTTATTGGCGGGAATGGCCGGGAGACCGACGGTTTCGCCTGATCTAGGTAGAATTGCTGCCGGGCTATCAAGAAAGGCACCCGCTTCATCGCTGGCTTGAAGGAGTTCTTCGACGCGTTCACGTAAGGCGGAGTCGCCGGCGCACGCTCCGTCCAGAAAAGCGGCGCGCTCCCGCGCCGGCAAACGCCGGGCATCGCTAAAAACGGCCACTTCGCGGTCAGGTGGATTTGTCATGTGCGGTGCGGGCGGCATTACTTTCTGCTCTTCAATGCGGAAATCCAGCGCAAATGGCGCAGAAAAGTATTGGCTGTCCCGGATCAATCGGGGACACCAATAAAGTCGGTCGGGTTCATCGCCGCGACCAACATGAATTTGAAAGGGAGGCGGAGGTCGGTTTTCAACCCTCGCAAAAATGGGGGTTTTTGTCACCCATTTTCGTCGTAAGTCTTTGATGGAGGCGAGGGTCGGAATCGGACGGCTAATGCCCGTTTTTCGACCAAAAACTACAATCTTCGCCGAACAATTTCAATATAATCTTTCACTATTCGGCTTAACTTGTTTTAACCCTCTTACTGAAGATTTCACTGAAGGTTTTCGGGCAACCCAACCGCCCTCGCGCGTCAATTACCGATAGCCGGCCTTCCATACCAGCCGCGCGACTGGTTGCAGACTTTGCAGACGGACAACATCACCGGCACTTCCACCAGCACGCCCACCACGCACGCCAGCGCTGCGCCGGAGCTTGGTCCGAAAAGCGTGATGGAATTGCAAAGAAGCTGATATGAAATGATCAAGGCATCGGTTGCCTTAACACGACATGGCTGTTAAAGTCCATGCAAGAATGCAAAACGAATGCCCTTCTGACTGCTGCAAGTCCGCGACCCCGGCCGAAAATTCAGCCGGCATTAGCGCCGGACGGCGGATTGAATATATCAGCCTCGCATGGACTTCGATTGAAGTATTGGCGGCAGTCACAGCGGGTGTGATTGCGGGCAGTATCGCTCTAATTGGCTTTGGTGCGGATTCGCTCATCGAAGTGGGTTCGAGCGCGATATTGCTCTGGCGTCTGAATCATGAATTTGGCGAAGAGCGCGAACGCACTGCGCTGCGACTTGTGGGCGTAAGTTTTCTTTTGCTCGCAGTTTATGTGGGTTGGGAAGCCGTTGAATCATTGGTAAAACATCAGCCGCCGGGCGTCAGTTATTTCGGCATTGTTTTCTCGGTGCTTTGTCTGATTGTCATGCCTTTGATCGCCCGCGCCAAGCGGCGGGTCGCTGCGCGCTTGAACAGCCGCGCAATGCAAGCGGATTCAAAACAGAGTTCCATCTGTGCTTATCTGGCGGCGATTCTTCTTTGCGGCCTTGCGCTCAACGCGTTGTTTGGCTGGTGGTGGGCTGACCCCGTGGCTGCGCTGGTGATGCTTCCCATCATCATCAAGGAAGGCATTGAAGCTTTGCGGGGTGAAAGCTGCGGTTGTCATTGAAAACGCAAGTCACCGACAATTGCCACCGACAAATGATAGCAAGCCATGATGCCAACAATAATCATTGCCACAATCAAACGGCGACAAAGGACGATGTTAGTTGCCCTTGTTATTCGTCTCGTCTTGGCATTGGTGGCAGTCGGGGGGGCGCAGCCGGTTTTGGGGTGTGATCTGTGCGCGATTTATTCGGCGCAGGAAGCGCAGGGAAACGGTAAGGGATTTTTTGCGGGCGTAGCGGAGCAATTCACGGATTTTAACACCTTCATGTCGGATGGGCATTCGGCTCCGAATCCCGACAGCGAATACATCTACAGTTTATCGTCGCAACTGTTCGCCGGTTACAATTTCAACAAACGCTTTGGCGTGCAATTCAATCTGCCATTGATTTGGCGGGAGTATGGACAGGTCGCCGCGCACGGCAGTGAATTTGGCCCCGGTGACGCGTCGTTGACCGGAAATGTCCAGCTCTACCAGAAATCGCTGGACGAATTCAACTTCACCTGGACGGCGCTGGGCGGAATCAAATTTCCAACGGGCGATTCAAGCTGGCTGGGCAAGCCGGATTTTGCGGTGGGCATCGGCGGGCACGATCTGGCCTTGGGTTCGGGTTCGTTTGACGGACTTTTGGGAACTGGATTTTCCACACGCTGGAAGAAATTATTTTTCAACGGCCAGATGCAATACGCGATCCGCACGGAAGGTGATTTCCAGCATCAATATGCGAACGACTGGACATGGACGGGTGGACCGGGCGTGTATCTGGCGTTGCAGGATGATTACACCATCGCGCTACAGGGAACCGTTTCGGGCGAAAGCAAGGGCAAGGACACTTATGGTGGCGTGCCGGACAATGATTCGGCGGAAACGATTGTGTATGTCGGCCCAGAAATCAGTTTTACATGGTCGGAAAACTTCAGCGCGCACATCGGCGCGGATTTGCCGGTCAGCTATGACAATTCAGGCGAGCAAATCATGCCAACCTACCGCATTCACGCAGCGGTGACGTGACGGTTCTGAAAACCAAGGCGGCCCCCGGTGGCGCTGTCCGCAACACTTCCCCGCGCTCCAAACCGATTCGCGCCTTGGAGGCTTGATAACTGAGGTAAACGCCAGAAGTGATTCATCAGCCGTATAACTAAGTTGCAACGAGAAAGGTGGTGACCCCAATAAAGTCGGTGCGCGATGTTGCCTTTTTGCGACAGGGTTGTGAGCGTGCCGCGCAAAGACGTTGCACCGGTTTGGACTCGCAGTTTTCCAATCGCAAAGGAGCCTAAGACCCTTGGCAAGCATCTCAAGAAGAAACGGTTTGGCGCAGGAATCCGACAATTGGAAGCCGCTCAAATACTCGGGGTTAGCGCCAGAACCTTGAGCCTTTGGGAATGCGACAGGCTGTTCCCAACCGTCCCCTATCACGCTCGAATTATTGCGTATATGGGCTGTGACCCTTTCGGGAAACTGACGAAATAACGCCCCAAATAGCCAAAGGCAACGAACCCATGTTCGTTGCCTTTTTGTGAGAGGCGGCCACCCGCTCCAAGCTTATAATTAGCGTTGTGCAATACCCGCAAGGCTGTTCTCTGATGCGATATAAACGACTCACCATCTGCCCGCCGCTCGTCCGCACAACAGCACAGTATGCACAGAGTGCCAATGTGCCGAATCCCACCAGGAAATGGTATAATGTAGAAGGAAGAAGCGAATTCCACGATTTGGCGGATTCGTTTCCGGCAGCAATCAGTTTTTGCCGGTCGGCGCGAAGCGGTTGGTTAGCAACATGGTGCCGCTTCCGGAGGGTTCGTTGGTGGCGGCAGTTTTCGATGCGGGCCTTGTCGGGACGATCTTGATTTCGGCAACACCCGTTGACAACGGGGGGGAAGCGTCCATCAGCGGACCATGCGCGGTCACGTCAACATGGCAGGTCCCCGGTGTTTTGAACTGATAGAAATGGTCCAATTCGAGGGGAAACGCAAGGCGGACACCGGGAGACATGCCGCGAAACCTGCTTAAGGAAGAATGCCCGTCTTCAATTTGATCGAGCGCCTGGTCGGTCATCGGCAGTTCCTTGTTCGACTCGTCAAAGACGTGGGAGGAAAACATGTAGGGCAGTCCCGGAGGGGCCACATATAATCTGAGCTGGTTGGTGGAAACGTTTTTATACACCACCATTGCCGCAATCGGCTTCCCGATTTGAAACGTATTGGTCGGCAGCCTTAAAACAAGCTGCCATCCTCCCGCCGCAGTTCCGGGATATTCCAGCCATGCCCGGGTTCGCTTTTCCGCTTCAACAAAAGAGTCGCCCAACGCGATTGGCCCGGGTGTTTTGGCCCCCGAAACATCATTCGACGATGCGTTCACCACAGAACCGGCAGCCAACAGTATGAGCAAGCATATTATTTTCATTTATCATTCAGCTTGATGGGTGATGTCGCCGCACTGCTATGAGTAATGTCAAGGCTGCGTAGCGCGGGGCTGTTTTTGTTTTTTCTTAAAAGCGGTTTTTGTCTTTTTTTCCTTTCCGGCCCGGGCCGAGTTTCAAAACGTAATCTTGGCGCGGTCAACGGCGGCAGCCGTTGCTCTTCCTGCTATCCGTGCTCGGCCCCTCGGGGACGGCACCAGTTGACTCGTGCGGTCACAGCCAAGAAACGAGCGCGCCCAATCTCCAGATCGGGTTGTTGCCAAATCGAGTTTTACTTCGCCGCGACTCCACGGCCCCTGGCCTTTTTGAGTGAGAGTATTTCGTGCCGTCCAGAAATTCGTCGCCGTGGTCGGTTTGAGCCGGAGAAAGCCGGGGCGTTCGGTAAGCGACCAGCGCGAGTCGTCGGGATTATGATTCCATTGCCATTGTGGTCCGAGAGTTGGGGAACTAAAGTCGTCCGACGTTGCCGGCCGGCAAATTGGCTTTCCCTGAATCGGTTTGTGCACCACGGCGGGAACTCTTCCCGGCGCGTCTGGCGTGCCACAGACCGGCCAATCATTTTTCCAAAAAATCGGGCTGAGGTAAGTCATGCGGCCAATGGCGCCGCAATCCTTCATCACAAAGCCGTACCACTCGCCGTCCGGCAAATCCACGATGGCGCCCTGGTGTCCGCCGGTTCGGTCGTTCAACGGCTCAATGGTTTCGTAGGGGCCGAAAATATTCGTCGCGCGCGAGCAGGTGAGGCCGAGTTTTGAAGGCAGCGCGTTGAAAATGTAATACCAGTCGCCCTTTTTGATGACCTTCGAGCCTTCGACGCCCTTCTAATAAAAAATTCCGCCCGATTCGACGACCTTCGAGAAATCCGCGCTCAATTTCAACAGCGTGACGTGCCCGTCCCAGCCGCCGGAAGTGGCGATGTAACCCGTGCCGTCGGGTTCGATAAACAATCCCGGATCAAACGCCGCCCGGTTGAGTTCGTGAAACTGCCAGGAGCCGTGGATGTCTTTGGAATAATAAACACGAGTATTGTGATTCACGGGCGTGACGACGACGTAGAAAGTACCACTGTAAAACCGCAGGCTCGCCGCGAACATTCCCTGGCGATAAGCCGCGCCGTTTTTGAGGTCATATTGCTCTCGGCCATCCAACCGCGGAATGACGTGCGAGACAATTTCCCAATTCACCAAGTCTTGCGAGTGCAAAATTGTCAGTCCAGGGGAATTGACGAACGTGGTCGTGGCAAAATAAAAGTCCCCGCCCGCGCGGATAATATCCGGATCAGGATAATCGGCATAAAGCGGCGGATTAGTGAATGTGCCGTTGCCGTTGTCAGATTGCCATGCGGGCACGCTGGTGATGCAGAATCCAAGCGTGCAGAGCACCGCGGCAGTAATTGTTTTGAATTTCATAAATGCGATTTCAGTTTGAGCGGCATACGGAAAATTCTCAGAGAGTTGAAGCCTGAGCCTCTTTCCAGACGAAGCAGGAACCGTCCTTGCGGTCGGGCTGCGGACCGGTGCCGGAAACCGTGACCGGCCCGGGCTCGTTGGGTTTGGTGGCCAAATAGCAATGATTGACCAGAGACATGAGCATGGTGTCGCTGCGCATCAGGTTGACCCATTGGAAGGACTCCGCATCGCCGGGCGCCTTTCCGGCGAGGTCTTTTAATGAAACACCATCAGTCGCGGCGGAAACGAACCGGCCGTTGGAAGCCTTCAACGCCACGCGGCCCTTGCCGAGATCTACGACTTGGAATTGAACGTTCTGCGAAACCACGTTAGTGGAATCGGCCGCCACATTCACAAGTAACATGTTTTGGGTGTCAACCGCCAGCAAACTGCCGTCGGCGCCGCTGGTCAGCGTAATGGTCTTGCCCAGGGGAATCATCCGTTCAATGCCCCGCGCGCGCGGCTCGTCAACGGTGTAGTTGTCAAAGTCGGCATAGCCGCCTGGCTGGCCGGAGGTATTGAAGTTGAACAAAGAAGGACGAACGCCTTGAAAGGTTTTTAGCTGGAAGGTCATGGTATAAGGGTCGCCCAGCGGCGTGAATTGCTTGCCGTCAGCGCTCCAACTGAAAATGGCATAATCGGTGTCAAAGTTGCAGGCAACGCGCAGCCAGACGTGAGTGGAACTGGCCGAGACACTGTTTGTTTTGTGAACGCCCTGATCCAACATTTGCAGAGTGATGCCCTCGGCGGATTTCACCAGGCCGATCCACGCATAGGGATTGCTCAACAGCGCCAGACCAGCCGTGTCACCGTTGGTCAGGCCGGAACCATCCAGTTCTACGTTCATGATGGACTCGGGTCCAGGCGGCCGCTGGCAGATGCTGTTGCGGGCGTTGTAGAAGTCGTTTGCGGGCAGGGAATGGAGACGCAGCACGCCGGGCTTTTCCGTGAGAGACCACTTGGTGTCATCCGGAACATGATTCCACTGCCAAAGCGGATTGAGCTTGCCGCCATCAAAGTTGTCGTCGTGGACAAATGTTGGTTTGGGCTCCTGGGTGTAGCCGGTGTCAGGCTTGATCCAGGTATTGGGTGCTTTGCGGAGGTTGCCTGGCAGGCCGATGATTGGGAAGTCGTTGTCCCAAGTGATCGGGACCAGCGCGACCATGCGGCCAATGCTGCCATGATCCTGCATGATGATGCTCCACCATTGGTCGGAGGGTGTATCAACCATGCCGCCCTGGTGGAGGGTCAAGCCGCGGACGTTCGGTCCGGGGCCGCCACCGCGCAGGGGAGCTCGGCTGGGCACACCCAACGACTCGCCTTGGACCATGCGCTCAACCTGCCAAGGCCCGTCAATTGAATCCGCACGGGCGACCATCTGGTCAGTTTGGGCGCCAGGGATGGCGGAGATGTCGTAGTATTTACCCTTAATCTTGTAAAGGTGATGGCCTTCGCCGAAGCCCGGGGCATTCATCTGATGAGTGGCACCGGGAACCACGCCGGTGAGGTCCTTATTGAGTTCCACGATGGTGTAAGGATTCCTGTTGCCGTAGACGAGATAGATCTTGCCGCCATCGTCGAAAAGGACTGAGAGGTCATGAAAACCCGGGATCTGGTTGCGCTGCCATGGGCCGCTGGCGGATTTGGAGCGAAAAATCTGCAGACCCGCCCGGTTGACGTTGCAGAAGACATAGAACATCCCATCGTGGTAACGAATGCAAGGCGCCCAGATACCGTTGCCATAGATCTGTCCTCCCTCCAAACGGAAGGCCGGTCCCAAATCCAGCCGATCCATGCAGTAGCCGGCCAATTCCCAGTTCACGAGGTCCTCGGAATGCATGATGATAACAGCCGGGTTCATGTGCATCGTCGTGCTGGCGAGATAGTAATCGTCACCGACGCGGATGGGATCCGGGTCTTCGAACTCCTCGTAAAACAGCGGGTTGGAGTAGGTGCCGTTGCCGTTGTCGGCCGTCCAATGTTTTGTCGCCGCAGGTGGCATCCCGGGAGAATCCGGAGTGTCCCCATGGCTCAATAGAGTGCCGCCAGCCAGCAGCGTGACGGCGAAGATACGAGTTAGAATGGATTTGTTCATAATATCGAATCGCAGTTGTCGTCCGGCCTTATCGAGCGGTGATTGTTATCGGCAATTTCAGCCGGATGTCGTCCGAAGCCGCGCCAGCGAGGAACTCATATTTTCCCGGCTCCACTACGTATTGCTTTTTCTCCGTATCCCAGTAACGGAATCGTTCGGCAGGGACTTCAACCGCAACTTTTTTGGACTCACCACGCCTCAACTGAACACGGACAAAACCGCACAGCGCCAGTTTCGGTTGCGGGACCGCGGAATTGACGTGGCGGAAATAAACCTGCGCCACTTCATCGCCATCACGTTTGCCGGAATTCTTCACCGTGAACGTCACTTTCACCGTGCCGTTCGGAGCAATCTTTTTTGAATCCAACTTGCCATTCTTGAATTCAAATTTGGTGTAGCTCAAGCCATGACCGAATGCATATAGAGGTGTGCCGTTGAAGTAGCGGTAGGTGCGATTGGTCATCGAGTAGTCCGTGAAAGCCGGCAGGTCAGTGGTAGCCCGATAGAACGTCAACGGCAGATGGCCCGAAGGATTGACCTCGCCAAAGAGAACCTCAGCAACGGCGCGTCCGCCTTCCTCGCCCGGATACCAGGCTTGGAGAATCGCCAGCAGATGTTCGTCCTCCCACGGCAGCGCGATGGCTGAACCGCTGCAATTGACCATGACCACCGGCTTGCCGGTGGCATGGAGCGCCTGCACGAGTTTTTCCTGCACTTCGGGCAGTTCAATCGAATCACGATCGAACATTTCGCCTTCCTGCGCCGGAGTGATGCCGCCGACATAAATGATCAAGTCCGCATTCGTCGCATTGTTGAGGGCCTCGGCGTTAAGTTCGGGCAATGGACGGGTCGTATCGTTGTCCTGGCGACTCCACGCAGCAATCCCCCTGTTGGTTTTGGTGGTGATGGGACATCCTTGTGCAAAAGTGACTTCCACGTTCGTCCCGACCAATTGCCTGATGCCGTCCAGAATTGAGATCGGATGCGAAGCTGACCCGTGGTAATTGCCATGCAACATGGTCTTCGATCTGCCATTAGGCCCAATGACAGCGATCCGTTTGATCTTGGAGCGGTCGAGCGGGAGAATGCCGTCGTTCTTCAGCAGTACCAGTGATTGCCGTGCAATCTCCAAAGCCACTTGGCGGTGTTCGGGCGTGTCGTTGTCCTTGATGGTGATCTTTGAATAAGGAGCTTTCTCGGCCGGATCAAACAGGCCGAGGCGGAAACGGGTCCACAAGGTGTAATACAACGCCAGATCAATTTCTTTCTCAGTGATCAACCCCTTTTGCACCGCCCGCATCAGGGCGTTGTAATCTCCGCCGCAACAAAGGTTACAGCCCGCTTTCACCGCAACGGCGGCGGCTTCCTCTGGGGTGTTCACATAGGAATGTTCCTGGCGACCCCAAATGTCATGAATCGCGTCGCAATCTGAAACGACATAACCCTCGAATCCCCATTGCTTGCGCAGCAAATCGTCGAGCAGGAAGGAACTGGCGCAACAAGGCACGCCGTTCACCGCATTGTAAGCCCCCATGACACCGGCGACTTTTCCTTCGCGCACCACACGCTCGAATTGTGGCAGATACGTTTCAAACAAATCGCGTTCCGCCGGCGTGGCATCGAAACTATGGCGATCCGCTTCAGGCCCGCTGTGAACCGCGTAATGTTTGGCGCAAGCCATCGCGAGCATGTAGTTGGGGTCATCACCCTGAATGCCCTTGACGAACTCGATGCCAATCTCGCTCGTGAGATACGGATCCTCTCCGTAAGTTTCCTGGCCGCGTCCCCAGCGCGGATCGCGGAAAATGTTGATGTTGGGCGTCCAGAAGGTCAGGCCATACCACCATTTGGAATCGCCATTATGCTTCATGGTGTAATCGTTGAACTTCGCGCGGCCTTCGACGCCAATGACGGTCCCTTCCTGATGAAGCAATTCCAGGTTCCACGTGGAGGCCATGCCGACAGGCTCCGGGAAAACGGTAGCGATGCCGTTGTTGGCGACGCCGTGCAACGCTTCGTTCCAATAATTATAAGCCGGCAGGCCGAGCCGCGAAATGGACGGTGCGCCGTTTTGTAACTGCGCCACTTTTTCGGCCAGCGACATGCGGCGAATCAAATCGGAGGTGCGCACTTTCAAAGGATGCGACGGGTCTTTCCAGATCGGCGCTTCGGATATTTCCGGCACGCGAGTCGCGGCCGCGGAAAATGCGTCCGCCAGTTCCGAGGCGCTGAATGACACCGCCGACGCTCCGGCGGCATTTTTGACTTCAAACGTGTTGAACTTCGCCGCGCCCTTGCTCGCCGTGAAGGAAACCGTCAACGGCCCCTTCAGGGAGTCATCCTCATGCTCCACCGAACCGGTGATCGCAGCAACTTTTCGCGCACCACCTGCGGTCGCAAAAATGTCAAAGTCTTTCGCCAGCACCTTGTCGCCGGCGGTCACATCAAACAACCTTTCACCGGCTCCACCGGCAACGGTTTCCACCGCGCTAATTGTGATCGTGTATTTGTCCGCCGGCAGATGCGTGATGGTGACGGTGAAATTCGAGCCGTTGACCTCCTCCCGGAATACCGCGGCATCGCTGCCCGCTCCTTCGATGACCACGCTCGCGTCGTCCTTGTGATGGGTGAAGCTGCCGCTGACACTCACCTGCTGTCCACAGGAAGCGCAGATTTCGTCTTCGGCAAAAGCGACGGAGGCAGATGCCAGCAATCCCGCGAGCAAAAGCCGGGCAGACAGGGTGAACATTGAATGGGTTCCAAGGGCTTTCATAATTTATACTCTTTGGAGGTGAATATCACACTCGGTTTCTATAACAAAGTAATGGTTTGACTATTGCTTGGTTCTGACGGTGACCGCCTTGCCGGTGTAATGAACGATGGCATGGGTGACGAACGAAGGTGTCGGTTACTTGTCCACCTTGAGCTTTCGTGAAAGGAATTCCTCAACCAGCCGCTGGCTTTCCGCGTTGCGGAACTGCGGACCTTCGTGACCGGCCCCGGGGATCGTTTTCATGGTCACCTCGACGCCGGCGTCAATCAGGGCTTTGGCCAAAACCACACTCTGTCCCAGCGGGACCAGTTGATCGTTGTCGCCGTGCATGATCAGGAACGGAGGATCGTTTTTGTCAATATAGGTCAACGGATTTGCCGTCCTGGCCAAATCGCGCTTCTCTTGCACCGGTCCACCCAGGAGCCGCGATTCGGGAGAATCGGGAGCATCGTGCCGGATCATGCTGTGAGGCCCTGACTGCTGGGCCATGAACGTGACGTCGGTTGGGCCAAACCAATCTACAACCGCCTGCACGCGGCTGGAGACATTGGTGTTGCCCAGATCGCCTTCCATTTCTCTCACATCGCCGCTCGTGCCGACAAATGCAGCCAGATGTCCGCCCGAGGAATCGCCGCCTACCCCGAAGTGATTGGGATCCAGGTTATATTTGGCTGCGTTGGCGCGGAGGAAGCGGATGGCAGCCTTGCAATCGCAAGACTGCGCAGGCCAGATGGCATCCGAGGAAAAGCGGTACTGGATGCTGGCCACGGCGAAGCCCTTGCTCACCAGATACAGCACGAGCGGACTGGCCTGGTTGCCGCCCATCCAGGCTCCGCCGTGAATCCAGATCATCAACGCCAGCGGCTTGTCGGAAGGCTGTTCGGGCAGGAAAATATCCAACACCTCATTGGGGTGACCATTCTCGACGTAAGGAATGTTTCGCTCCGCTTTAACACCGGCCGGCAACGGCGCAGGACGGCTGAAACCGAATCCTCCAGAGCCCCGGTGAACAGGATTTGCTGGGGCATTGGGTGCCGCGGGTGAATCGGCTGCCGGCCCACCATCGGTTCTTGCGCCATCCGGGACTTGGGCAATCGCCACAGCGGCGATCAGGAGCGGAACAAAGCCGAATGTGCAGAAACGCGGGCGGATGAGTGATTTAGGCATAAAAGCCATACGGATGCCGGGTTTCGTAGCGAGTTGCTACTTTGTAACGGTTGCTTTCTTCGCCTCAGCGATAACGGCTTCAAAAGCTGGCTTGGGTTGGTCATTGGCGTCGAACAACAGCGGACGACCACCGGCGCGCCAGGAAACACCGTCGTTTACTCCCCACAAAGTGACAACCTTCACGGAATTTTGGTGCTTTAGGAACGCTCTAAAAAGGTTGGCATACTGATTAGCGAGACGCTGATTGGCATTATCGACAAGGCCGCCCTGAGTCGTCGCGGCATTGTTGGCGATGTCCGCCCCGGTATCACGCTGGCCGCCTTGCGCGCTGTTAACGTCGAGTTCGGTTATGTGAATGGGCAAGCCAAGCGTCTCCAACTCCGTCAGCGCCTGGTCTTCAGCCTCAAAGCTCGGCGAAGAAACGCTGACGTGCGTTTGTGAGCCGATGGCCATGACTGGAACGTGTTGCGCCTGCAACGACTTGATCAAAGAGATGAATTTGTGGCGTTTTGCCGGGCTTTCCAACCCATAGTCGTTGTAGCGAAGGATCGCATCAGGATCGGCTTCGTGGGCGTATTCGAAAGCTTTGGCGATGAAGTCCGGCCCGATGATTTGCAGCCAAAGCGAGTTCCGCAAGGTGTTCGTGCCGCGGTCAGCGATTGCCTCGTTCACGACGTCCCAGACTTTGATCTTACCCTTGTAACGGCCGACCACAGTGTGAATGTGATCGCGCATCCGCTGGAGCAACTCCTCGCGGGATCCGCGTGGTCCCCTAAAACCAAAACCCTCGCGACCAAATCTGCGACCGCCGGGTGCATTTGTCCCAACCGCATTCATGTTCGTGACGGTGCTGGGTGAAACGTTGGCGACTTCCGGCGGCTGGTTCGTCCCCGCGAACACCCAGTTTGGCGTCTGGCCGTGCCAAACGAGCGTGTGTCCCACGATATACATGTGATTGCTCACGCCGAAGTTTACAAAGGCGTCAGCCGGGCCGAAATCATAGCCGTCCGCACCCTCCTGCGGATGGATCAACGCCCACTTCAGATCGTTCTCCGGAGCGATCTGGTTGAACTGTTCCTTGATAAGAGCAATGTCTTTTTCGACCCGTTCCTCCGTCCGGTTGACGTTGTCGGCCCGCACTGCGGCGCCAGTCGCAATGGTGTGGTTGATGGCCACGCCAACATAGAAATGGTCTTTGTAGGCGTCTTTGAGGGTGGGCGCGTCGGCAGCCCGGGCCGTGGCCCCAATGGCCAGCAGCGCAGTCGCAAGCAGGCCGATGTATAAGTTGAGATTCAAGATGCGAGTTTTCATCGGAGTATGGTTCACGTGATTTGAAGTGCGAACTTTGTTCGTCGTTTTGCCAGTTTTTCGGGCATTTGGATTGTTAGCTTTTTGTCGGTTGGGATGCGATTGACAGACTTGCACCTATCTCGCCGGAAGCTCGTAAATGCTCACGCTGAAGCGTGGCAAGGTGAGCGAACCGGGAATCGAATCAACGGGCAAACGGCTGATGCTGGGATTCTGGCCGTTGTCTTCAGTGGACGCGAGCCGCCACAGCGTGCCTTTGCCGGATAGTGCGGCGCCGGTCATGTTGAGTTTAAGGGGTTGCTCGACATTGGTGGGATTCACGACCGCCACCGTGAGAAACCGGTGATCATCGGTCCAAGCGGCGACGACATCCAAGGGGAAAGTGGGGCTGCCGGCGTTGACAACGGGTTGCTCGCCGCCCGGAGGATCGGTGGGTTGGGGTTGGGGTGAGTTGCCGGTAACCTCGACCGGGATGGAGCCAAAGTGGTCGCGGTAGATTTTGAAGACAAGGCCGTTGGCATTGAGCGAGACGTTTGTTCCATCGCGCGCCAGCAGCGAGGTGGCAAAGGTGTAAGCCGCCATTTGGAAAAGATCCGAATGCCGGAACATTTCATGGAAGACCCAGGCGTAGGACGGATAAACCGGATAACTCACACTGGCGCCGCGGGAACTGTAGGCCCATTCGTCAATGTTCAGCGGTTTTGGATGGAAGATGAGTGCCGGGATCAATTTCTCGTAGTCCTTGTATTCCTCGTATTTGATGCGGATGTGGTTCGCGGGGCGGCGCATCCAGTCCGTAATGGGTTCGTTGGGATCGTTCGGCACCTGGCGGCCTTCGGCCAGGCTGAAGTGCGTGCCGCCGTAGTTGTAGAAGTGCTCGCTGATGAGGTCAATGTTGTTGAAACAGTTTGAAAGCAGTCCGCCGGTCCAGTCCGCCGGTGAGAGGTAAGGCGGAACCAGATTGGTGCCCAGGTTCAACGATTCCTTGGAACCGGTCATCGTGTCCGGCATGGCACCGCTGGCGATCAGTGTGATGGTTGGGTCCACCTGCTTCATGGCCCTGGCAAACTGGTTGTGCTTATACTCAAACTGATTGAGCTTCATGGCGCCATACTGGTAACTGTAACCCCACGCTTCGTTGCCGATGCCCCAGAACTTCACGTGATACGGTTCGGGATGGCCGTTGGCCGCGCGCAATTTGCCCATCGGTGTGGAGACGGAGCCGTTGCAGTATTCGACCAATTCCGCGGCGGACCAGTCATCACCGGTGCCGGCATTGACCGTAATATATGGCTCGACACCGAGGAGTTTGCACATCGTCATAAACTCATCCGTGCCGATGTCGTTGGGCTGAATTACTGGCTGACCCCTGCTCCAAACCGGGTCATAGATGGGCGGACGCTTGTCCGGGTCGCCAATCGCGCAGTACCATTCATGGGCGGAAACAAAATTGCCGCCGGGGAAACGGTAAACACCGGAGCGAAGACTCTTGAGCGCGGCAATGGCATCGAGACGCCAGCCGTCGAGATTGTCGGCGGGCATGAGTGAAACCGCGCCGACATGGAACGAACCGGCGCCGGTGCCGACGATTTCAAATTGCGCCGCGCCGGATTTTTCGGCCTTGAATGAGAACGTCAATTTCTTGTAGTCGGCGCGCAATCTGTCAATTGGAACCGTCTGCCGCACGGCGTCGGCGTTGGTGCCCCAGACAATGTTGATGGCAACCTTGGCCGTGCAATCGCCGGCCAACTGGACGCGGCCGTTGTAGGTCTTGCCTTCAACGAAGTTAATGCCCGTTTGGCTTATGCCGCGCGGGGCATTACCGGCCAGCATAATCAACGGCGTATGATCGCCGACGAACGGGTGGCTGGTATCCATTACCACGGAATCTACCGGGCCGATCGGATTCCACCGCCCCGGATCGCCGAACCCCCGACCGAAGACGCCACCGCCGCCGCGACCGCGTCCGCCGCCGGACCCGGGCTGACCGTCATCCGCAGATCTGTTCGTCACGGCGTAGTAAAACTTGCGGTCATCGAGCATCTCGCACCACAGACCGTTGTAAACGAGGCTGCCGCCGTGTTCAAGGAACTGGCCGTAAACATAAGGAGAAATCAGCGGGCCGGTTTTGGAGGCTTCAATGGTGGCGGTCACGGGCTGGCTGGGAGCAGCCGTTTGGGCTCCCGCAGCGAGTGCGGCGAGAACGATAAGGATGAAACAGGTAGTTTTCATTGGATGCAGGGATTGGGCAAAATTCTCACGGGTTTTGAAACAGCAGTGGCGCGAATTGGTAGAAACTTCGGCGCCAAGTCTGCCATTCATGCGCCGTGCCCGGCGACTCGTAATAAACGTGGTTGATGTGCGCGTCGGCGAGGAGCTTGTCCAAATTGCGCGTGGCGGCGAGGTTCTCGGCGGTTCCCATGCTGAAGAACATGACCGTGATTTTATTATTGAAGGCCTCGGCATTGGTAAAGAGACCATTGTATGCCGTGGTCAAATTGGTGATGCCGCCCGCGCCACCGCTGAATGCACCCATTGCGCAGAAGGTATCGGGATGGGTCAGGACAATTTGATAGGTCTGGAAGGCTCCCATCGAGAGACCGGCCATGGCGCGATGCTCGCGGTCGGGAATGGTGCGGTAAGTCGAATCAACCATCGGAATGATTTCGTGCAGCAGGGTGCCGGCAAAACGGGTCGTGGCGGCGCTCATAAGCCCAAAACGGCCCGATGCCGGTTGGTTGGTTCCCGCGCTTGCCATCGCCGGCGCGTTTGTTCCCGCTGGCGCGCCCATGACACCGGCCGGGCCGGGACCGCGCCCACCTCGTGCGCCCGGCGCGAACAAGGCGCTGCCGCCGCCGTTGTCCATGACCACAATCATCGGCCTGGCTCTGCCTTCGGTGATGAGGTTGTCGAGAATGAAATTCACGCGGCCCTGCGTGGACCAGCCGCATTCATCTTCACCCGCGCCGTGCTGAAGATAAACAACCGGATAACGGGCCGTCAGATTGCTGGCATATTCCGGCGGCGTATAGACGTAGCATCTGCGCCACGTGCTGTTCGTTTTGGAATAATACCAATGTTCGCGCACCTCGCCGTGAGGCACGTTTTTGGCGTCGTAAAAATCTTCGCCGGGAGACGGCACCTCGATGCCGCTCATCATTTTGCTCACGCCGAAGAAACTCTCGCTGGCCGGATCGGCCACGGAGACGCCGTCAACGATGATGGCGTAGTAATGGAAACCGACGACCAATGGGGGCGTGACGACCGACCAAACGCCCTGGTCGTTATTGGTCATGTCGTATCGGTGTCCGCCAATGTCGAGCTGCACTCTTTGAGCACCCGGCGCGCGCAGCCGGAATTCCGCGTGCCGTTCCGAATCAATCTTAGGATACGGTTGCCCGGGGACATTCGATCTGGCGGATTTGGCATCGCTGCCGAGCTGATTGGTGGAGGAAAGCGAATTGGTTTGGGCAAGGGCAACCAAGCTGCCCGCCATCAGTGTTAGCGCGATGATTAATTTCATTTTAATGGTTTTGCTCGGGGTTACTGGTTCCCGTCTTGCGCGGTCTGAAAGAGCAACGGGGCAAATTCATGCAGGCTCCGGCGCCAAGTCTGCCATTCGTGCGCGGTGCCCGGCGATTCATAATAGACGTGCTTGATGCCGGCTTGCTCCAGCGCTTTGTGAAACTTGCCGCTGCCGCTGTTCAATCCTCCTTCGGCACTGCCGACGCTGACGAAGAGCACGTTGACTTGCTTGGCGAAACCCGCCGGGTCGCCCAATAGTCCGTTGAAGCCGCCGGGAACTTCCGGAAGACCGAACGGTGCGCTAAAGGATCCGATGTGGGCGAACGTATCAAGGTGCGATTGCGTGATCTGCCAGGTTTGCGTGCCGCCGAGCGAAAGCCCGGCCAAGGCCCGGTGCTCGCGGTCGGGGATCGTCCGGTAGGTTGCGTCAATCATGGGGATGATGTCCTCGATCAGCACCTGGGTGAATTTGTCCCAAAACGCGGGGCCCCCACCACTTCTGGGACCGCCCATGGCACCTGGAGTGATGCCGCCGTCATCCATCACAACCAGCATCGGCCGGGCTTTGCCCTCGGCGATCAAGTTATCGAGGATGAATCCAACTCGGCCTTGCGTCGACCAACCACGAGCGTCTTCTCCCATCCCATGCTGTAGGTAAAGAACTGGATAGCGCGCCGTCAGATTCGTGTCGTAATCTGGCGGTGTGTAAACGAAACAGCGCCGGATCAGACCGGTGGACTTGGCAGAATAAGAGTGTGCGCGAATGTCGCTGTGGGGCACGTCTTTGGGCAAATAGAAGTCTTCCCCCGGAGACGGAACCTCGATGCCGCTGCTCATCTTGCCCGTGCCGAAGTAACTCTCACTGGCCGGGTCGGATACCGTGACGCCATCCACCGTGATCGTATAATAGTGAAATCCCGGCGCAAGCGGACTCGTGGTGACGGTCCAGACGCCGTCATCACCTTTTGTCCCACGACCGCCCGGGAGGCTGACGGAAACGTTCATGGCGTTGGGCGCAACAATGCGGAAATAGGCGCACCGCCCGGAATCAATTTTGGGAAATTGCACGCCCGGCACGTTTGACGATGCCGATTTGGCATCGGCAGGCGGTTGATTTGTCTGCGCCAGCGCGGCCGAGTTGGCAAGCAGCGGCAGGAGTGCTGCAAGGATTACGATTTTCATGTGAGTGATTTGATAAGGTTGAACGTGCAGACGTGGATACCCTCGGCATCCACCAGCTTCTGTGCCTTCTCCTGCCAGACGCAAGTCATTTGCGCGGCTTTCTCGGCCAGCGGCATACGCGACAGAAGATTCTTAACACGCTTCGCGGCGGGCAATCGGGAGTTTTTGTTGGCCGGAATCTTACCGGCGGTAACGTTCTTGGTCATGGAATTGTGGATGTAATCGGCGATTCAGCATGGATTCAGGCCGAAGAACTTGACAAAGTATAATCAGCGTAAAGCGGTGGATTGGTGAACGTGCCGTCGCCGTTGTCAGCTTGCCATGCGAGGCGCTGGTGATGCAGAATCCAAGCGGGCAGAGCACGGTGGCAGCGGTAGCTTTGAATTTCATCTAAAGGCTTTTAATTTGAGCACGACAATGCTGTTTGGTGGCAACGTATAGACAAATTGCGGTTTGACTTGGCTCACCGTTGTCGTGACCGGCACAACATTTCTTGGACGATTGATGGAATTTGTATCC
The DNA here is from genome assembly GCA_003161635.1 of Limisphaerales bacterium. Taxonomy (GTDB): domain Bacteria; phylum Verrucomicrobiota; class Verrucomicrobiia; order Limisphaerales; family UBA11358; genus UBA11358. Next base: position 20,335 of record PMOA01000078.1, on the reverse strand, counting down.
TCCGGAGACCCCGCCAGGGTGATGGCGCTGGCCTCGGAAGCAAGGGAGGCAACGCCCTGGATTTCGATGTTCAGCCGTTCAGCGGTCGGCTGCGGATTCACCAGCTTGAGAATGATTTCACCCATCTGGCTGTCGCGCGTCGCCGAGCCTTGGATGGCGGTTTCGTGCGACGTGACGGACAAGATTTCATCACCGAGATTTCGGCTTAACATCTGCAGGGCGTAGTAACTCGGCGAGCCGTAGGCCGAAAGCGCATCGTAGCCGATGAGGTCGGGCCGCCATTGGCGCGCGCCGGGATTCACGTTCACGAGCAACGGCGCGTAACACTGCATCTTGATCAAGTCGGCGTTGCGTTCCATCGCCGCCATGAACACACCATCGCCAATTGCCGCTTTCATGGTTGGCGTCGGCGGTTGTTTGCGCGCGGCGGCTTCCCACGGTTTGACGGCGGCGTCCTCGTGCGCGGCCCATTCGCCGACGAAAATTTCCGGGCCGGAACGGTCATATTTATTGGCATAGCCGGGCGACATGCGGACGAATTCGTCCGTGGCCAGATAGTAATGCTCATCCATCACCTCCGGTTTGCGGCTGTGAACACGGTTGGTTGCAGGCTGGTCGTTGCCGATGGTGGCGATCAGTTTCAACTGCGGATACTTTGCCTTGATGGCAATTCGTTGAATTGCGCGAATCGCTCGTCGTAGCTTTTTGATTTATCGAAAAAGTCTTCATTGCCGATCTCAACGTAAGTCAGATTGAACGGTGCCGGATGGCCGTCCTTCGCGCGGCACGCGCCCCAGGTCGTGGTGGTATCGCCGGTCACGTATTCAATTTCTTCGAGCGCTTCCTTCACATAGGGTTCGAGGTCCGGCCCCGGATTGACGTACGCGCCTTTGAGCGAATAGCCGGCATAAACCGCGAGCACGGGCTCGGCCTTCATGTCCTCGCACCATTGCAGAAATTCCAATAGCCCGAGGCCGTCCGCCGAGCGATAACCCCACGGACACGGATGACCGTGGCGTTCTTCAATCGGGCCGATGGTTTTCTTCCAGTCGAAGCGCGTCTCGATGGTGTCACCTTCAACATAATTGCCGCCGGGGAAGCGGAGGAATTTCGGATTCAAGTCCACCAACATTTGCAACAGGTCCTTGCGAAAACCATTCGGCTGGTCGTTCCATGTCGGCGGGAAAAGCGACACCAGGCCGAACCAGACCGTGCCTGGATGGTCCAGCGTAATGACCAAACGCGCCGCCGCCGTCGGCGGAACTTTTCCCGTCTTGAGCGTCACTTCAAATTTTTTCCAATCCGCCGCCAGCCCGGAGATTTTTTCCGTCGCATAGACGGTTGCTCCGTCGTCGCTCACGATGGAAACCGTCACTGGACCGGAGAAGTTGGAATCTGCCCGGGCGAGAATCGAAGCGCGGTAGCTTGTCTTTGGCTGCACCGGGATTCCCCAATAGCCGCTGTTGGCCACACCGGCTGGGTGACCCTTGGCGGCCTTCGTCACGGTCAACCGCAAGCTGCTCGTGAGTTGGTCATTGACAGAATTTGTGGGGTCGAGGGCGATGGATGCCGCGGCATCGGCGTCGTTCATAACCGACCAATGAACCGGCGTGGTTGCGCTGTCGAGAAAGGCGCGGTTCTGAATCAATTCGGCGTAAAGACCGCCATCGTAACTATGGTTGATTTCTTCGGTCATCAAGCCGTAGAACAGCGGGCTTACTTTTCCCGCCGGGCGGCTGGCATCAACTGTGAACGTCGGAGCCGCCGGGGAATGAAAAGCCAAAACTATTGTACAGATTGACAAGATTGCGAATTTCTTCATGTTTTTTTTATTTCAGGGTTACTCGGACAGTCGGAAAAATTGTATCGCATTGGTGACCGGGAACGCGATCTGATAATTGGTGCCGACGATTTGCGGCGCGGGCGATGTCACATTCAGCCAACCGCCCAAAACCAGATTCGTGCATGATTGCAATGTGAAGCCCGCGGACACGAGCGGCCAGGTCAGGGTCAGGCTGGTCAGTGTGGTCGTCAGGCTGAGGGGCGGACTACCGGTGCTCAGGACCTGGTTCGGCCCCAGCACGTCGGTCGCGGCGATTTGGTTTGTGTTCAGCTCGCCGTCGTAAATCCGGAACTCATCGATGGAACCATTCAGGCCGGGGTCGTTGGACCAATGAGAATGTCCGAGAAAGCTGGTGACATCTTTGATGGAAGAGATCTGCTTGCTGCCGGTCGAAGTCGAGGCGGCCAGAACGCCGTTGGTGTAGAGGCCGAGAAACTGCCGGTTCGGAGTCGGGTTGAAAACAGCCACCAAATGAAGATTGGTCTGGCCCAAAAGATTGTTGATGTTGAAACCGGTTTCATTGCCATTGCCCACAGAATCAGTGACCGCCATCCGCGCGTTGCCGCCGTTGTTCGCGTTGTTCGGCGACAGGAAAATGTAGTTCGCGCCCGAAGAACCGGAACTGGTGCCAAAGTCAAACAGCCGCGCCCAGCCGGTGTTGGCCGAATTGAACGACGCCCAGGCTTCGAACGTGACCGCGCCCGTGGTGATGTTGGTCGTGGAGATGATACCCGGTCCGAAGTCAACGTAATCGCTGGTCGAACCCTTCAGGTTCAACTGCCCGCCGGAGATCGAGGAGGCGCCGCTCCCGTTGTGGAAGGTGCCGTTGGCGTTGCCGACGGAATCGTTTGCCGTGCCGTCATTGAAACTGTAACGGTGAATCAATTGCGTCGGCGGTGTCGGCAGTGCTGGCAAAACCTGCACGGATTGAGTGGCGGAAATTCCGGCGTAGCTCGCGACAATCACCGTCGTCCCAATGCCCGTTCCGGAAACAATCCCGTTGGCATCGGCCATCGCCACCGTGGGATTCATCGAAGCGTAGGTCACCGCGTAATTGCCGGCCAGATTGAAGGTCTGCCCTGAAGCCTGGCCCGAGAGGGTGCTCGGCACCGACTGATTGAGATGGATCGGGGACAAGAACTGGAACTGCAAATTCGTGACGCTGCTGAATCCGCTGCCCTGCAATTTGAAGATCGTCAGTGAATTGGCCGACAGTGAGATGGTGAAGTTTGTGCCCGCGGTGCCAATCGAGTTGGTCACCGGGAAAATGAGGGGTGGCGACCCGAACCAATTCGTGTCTCCCGAATTGCCGGTAAGCTGAATCGTCGTAGCGCTGGAGGCGATGGAAGCAACGCCATTCAGATTGAAGGTTGTTGAAATCGCGCTGCTGTTGAAGTTGACGGCCTTGACGATGATTTGGCCCGACGACTCAACCAGACTGGAAGAAACGTAGAGCGTGTTGGCCGGGGCGGACACGCTTGTCGGGAGCACCACGTCGCCGCGGTTGACACTGAACATCTGCTGAACGTAATAAGACGGCGTGCCATACACGTTCGTGCCGTTGAAATAAATCAAATCCGGATACCAGTTCGGGTTGTTCAAGTTGCAGAACAAGGGCGCGTAGCAGGTCATTTGCACGAGGTCCGAGTTGCGTTCGAATCCGGTCATGCAGGCGGCTTCGGCTATAGCGTTCTGGAGCGTGGCCGGAAACGTGTTCGGCGGAGTCGCGTAGGCCACGGCGTATTCGCCGACAAAGATTTTCGGTCCGTTCCGGCTGTAACTGTCGTAACGCGTCGCAGTCTGGGCCATGTAGATAGCAGGGCTCGTATAGAAGTGTTCATCCACGATTTCGAGCGGAGCCGACGAGGGAATGGGGTCCGACGAATAATTGGGCGAATTGACGATGACATGGATGGCGGGATAATTCGACTTAATCGCATAGTAGAATATCCCGTAATTGGTGTTGTAGGACGCGCCGTGGTTTTCGTTTCCAATTTCGATGTATTGCAGATTGAACGGCGCCGGATGGCCATTGGCGGCGCGTTGCGCGCCCCAATAAGTGCTGGTGTCACCATTCGCGTATTGAATCGCGTCCAGCGCCAACTGCACCCACGGCCCCAGTTGGCTGGGCGGAACGGCAACCTGGTTCCCGTCCATGCCAGCGTTGACGCAAAGCAATGGCGTTGCGCCGATGTCCTCGCACAACTGGAGGTACTCGTGAAAACCCAGGCCGTTGTCCACCATGTAACCCCAAGCGCCGCTCCGTGGAGTCCGATTGGCGGGGTCGCCAACCGTCAATTCCCAATTATAGGCGTTAGCGACGCCGTAGCCATCCACCCAATTGCCGCCGGGGAAACGCATGAACGAGGGTTTCAGGTTGAACAGCATATTGGCCAGATCGGGGCGCAATCCGTTGGTGCGGTTGTTGAAAGTCACCGCCGGGAACAGCGAAACAAAATCCAGGTAAACCGAACCGTTTTGGGAGATCCGCAGCGCAAGCCGCGCCGCGGGATCGGTCGCGTTCGGGACCAGCGCCATCGTGAAGTGCTGCCAGCCCGTGGTCAGCCCGCTGACCGTGCTTGAAGCGTAGGTTGTGGCGCCGCTGGTGCTCTCCAAGGAAACCGTGATGCTGTCACTGAAACCGCTGGCAGCGCGAGCATAGAGACCCAGGTTGTAGGTGGCGCCATTGGTCAGGTGTACCCCGTAATAACCATTATTGGCCGCGCCGATGCTGCCGGTGCCGCTCGTTTTCGTCAACTTGAGTGAATGGGTATTGCTCGGGCTCAACGGCAGGGACGTGTCGAGCGCGAAGCTTCCAGCAGCGACACCGTTGGTCACGAGTGTCCAGTTGACTGGTGTTGATCCGTCTTCAAACCCTCGGTTGCGGATCAGTTCGGCATAAATTCCGCCATCACCCGCCATGTTGATCTCCTCGAAGAAAATGCCAAAGAGATTGGAACTGATGTTGGCCGAAGGCTGGTTGGCCTGGATGGTGACGGTGCCGGTTTGGGCCAGGGCCGACGACGACCCGAGCGCCAGGCAAACGCCTGCCAATACGAATTGATTGAGGTTTTTCATAAGATTGAAGATGTTACCGCCTGGATGGTCAGAGTGCCCGTGCCAGAAGATTGGCCACGGGAGGCGGCGACACAAAAGCTACAGGAAACAAAATAACCAAGCCCAAACCCGAACGCCGAACGCCGAAAGAAATCTGAAATCCGAGGACCCAACTCCGAAACCTGCGGGCTAACGCAAAGAGATTTTGTACTGCGGACTTTCGGTTTCGAAGTTAAGATTTCAGCGCTGGCGGGCGTTTTCATTCAGGCAGTGTAAGTCATCCGCAACGATTGGCACGGACACCCTCACCACCAAAAACCCCAACTCGAGCCAGTTGCCCGTTGCTCCATATCCGCAAACTTGCGCCATTCCGTATGGCCATCTTTAAATGTGACATTTCCGCCATCTGGAACACCCCCGGCGAAGTGCGCGTTGAGATGTGAGCTAAAATGTTTATACAAGTTCCTGCCATCTGTCGTAAAGCTGCCCGTCATGCCGTAAAAAACAGTTTTTGTACCACTTGCCCATTTGTCATGAGTATCCGTATTATTAAACGACATTATGTTGTCCGCGAATATGACCCGGTCCGAATTGGGAACTATGAAACCACCGGTACTATTCGTAATTCTTTCGAAGCCCATCGTTTTATTTATATTCGTAGTGTACAGATAAGGTGCGCCGCTGCTTGTAATTCCCGGGAACGACATAGCGTATCCAACGATGTTAAAACCAGCGGAATTCCATCCTGGTTGCCCCTCGTCCGCTCTTTGGTTAAAAAACCAAAGACTTCTGGGATTAGGTTTGAGAAAATTGATATCGTCATCGTATTCCGGGGCTGTACTGGGGCAGTAGAAAGTCTTTTTCGTGACGCCGTTGTTTAACATACTCGCAGCCACAGTGGATGCGAGATCCCATGCATTAAAAGCCGCGGTACCTCCCGTGGGCAATTTGTCCTGGCTCTCGCTGGCGTACACGAACAGCGCGATTGCCATCTGATGTTCATTGCTCATACAGGTAATGCGCTGGGCCTTGGTTTTCGCCCTGGCCAAGGCCGGTAAAAGAATGGCCGCCAGAATGGCGATAATGGCGATCACCACCAGAAGTTCGATCAAGGTGAAACCCGCACAACGTGAGTTCTGAGAGTGACGGTTTGGATGCGTGCAAACGTTCATGATATTTAGTATTAACAGGGCGGTTGAACCTTTTTTGAGGTTCAAAGTTGCCCTTTTATCTATACCACTTGTGGCCGGTCTTTGGTATGAGTAACCATACTCACAAGAAGCAGGGCGACGCCGACAGGCGGATGGGTTGGATGGATATCAAGTCCCCATGTGTCCGCATAGCGTTTCATTTCCTGGTAGCGGGTGTCTTGTCCCTTTTCGAAAGTGTCGAAAACATTTGTGCCGAGCATACGCTGAAACCGGCCATGACATATGCTCCGCTTTGGGGGTTCACAAAGAAGCAATGGCAACGGCGCCGTCGCTTTAAATTGCGACCGGTGCCGTCACATAATTTCGGTTTGTAATTAAAACCGCATTGTCGCGCTCATCACTGGATTGGCGCAGGATTCGACATCCGGAAGAATCCTTGTGTCGAAGGCGTGCCACCCACTGTCCCGTCCACGGTCGGCAGGCATGCTTTGGGGAGCAAAACCCACTTCAGCGAAGGTCCCATCTGTTCCGGGCCGATTGGTGTGACACCATTGCCGTAATAGCTTGGCGAGAACCACACATTGGTGCCACCTTTCAGGCTAGCTTTTGTTCCCAGTCCGTATCCGTCATCGGGAACCGTCCAATTCACCCACAAAGCCGAGTTGGTTGAGACTTGAATGACGCTGCCGGAGTCCAAGGAAAAGGACGTATCCCAGACAGCGGGGTCTAAGTCGCTTTCCTTTGTGAAGTCGTCATTGAGCCTTACTCCAGTAACATTCGTAGTGGTAATGCGACTGATGTCTATGTATTGGCCGTAACCTCCTGAGCCATTCGGGGCTGTTCCTAAGTAAATACCCACTGGATCCGCGAATAGAGCGGCCATATCCGCGGGCAAGGAGAAGGATCCGCTGGAGCCACCCGGCGCGGTCACCGTGCCATCCGTGTCGTTGGTGAAGGTTAATGTCCAAGTGCCGCGACCGTCGGTGCTGGTGGTGGCCAACGTGAGCGCGTTATTCGTTTGGCCGAACTCAATGTGGTTGGTTTTCCAATCAACACTTGTCGTAAACCCTGTACCCACATGCGTAATGCTCCACACAAAGGCATTGGGGCTCTCCCAAACGACATACGGGTTGATCCCGGCACCCGGAACGAACTGTACGTAGAGCGTATAATTGTCAATAGTATCGAAGTCCTCAAACGTAATCGAATAGCTCTTCGGATTACTTGGAGTCGCACCAACCCAGGACTGGTACCCCGCCACCGTTGCAAGCCCTTCCTGATTGAATGGTGCGGAATAGTTCTTGGCAAAAATTCTCAACCCAGGTTTGGTGATCAGCACGCTCAATGTCGGGGGCGGGGGCGGGGGCGGGTTTGTCTTCATTGTTATTTGAACATTGTCCAGAAGGATCGTTTCTGGGCTGGCAGTCATATTGTTACCATAGGCAACCACGCCAATCCCAAAAGCAAGGTTGCCGTTGGTCAGAGCAAGAGATCCAGAAAAAGTGCCCAGATTATACGAATAGTGTTGGTATCCCGACCCCGCCGATCCCGCAGGAGGGACTAAAAAGTCAAAAAGCCGATGTGGGCCAAATATCCCACCGCCGTTCTGGACGCTAATCTCCAGTCCGCCATAACCACTTGATATATCAACGCCTTGGATTGCCATATCAAATGAAAGGGTGTAGTTTGTCGCATACGGGTCAGTGTTGCCGCTGGCCGCATATGTTGGAGTAGCCGACTGGAAGTTTACACTGAGCCCGCTGACAGGGTAGAATGTCACTTGCATTGCGTTACCAGATCCCCCATCTCCAGGAGTGACGATGCTGGTTGTCTCGGGTAGACCACTACCACCACCATAGTCGGTAGTCGTGCCATACGTACCTAACGCATCGGAATCGAAGTTTAGTGACCAGACGACGACTTGCGCTTGAGTCGCGACGGTCAAGCCGCTCAACGCGGCGATCAAGTATATCGTTGGGATTGTTCTTCTCATATGCTTGGTTTGTGAACTGTTCGACACAATGATGCAACATTTGTTTATGAATGTCTATGAGTAACAATACGCAGAGAATGAGTATGAATACTCATCTGGCGAGGACTGCACAAACGGCGAATTCGTGAGGGGGCGCGGAAGCTGGAGCGGCGGGGAGGCGGACAAAACGCGCAGGGCGTGATCTGCCCCTTTATCTTCAACCAATACGTTGTGCGCAGCAAAAACTTGCGGCAATGGCAATGGACAATTCTGCCAGCCAGATCATATGGGCGCGAAGCGCAACTGTTTATTTCAGGGCTCTGAGTTTTTTCAGCGGGTGTAAGAACGATAAAACCGGCTGGGTAACACGCTGGTGTTAGTGTCGGTGAACTGCCACGAACCGCCCCCATCGGCAAGATTGGTGGAAATGTTCTGCCACGCCGCCGATGCCGGCAGATTGGTGCTTGCTTGAACAAAGTTCGTGGAGTTGGGGCTGTTCGCAAAATACAGTGTCATGCTGGAGTCCGGGTTTTCCACGATGTCGTTAATGAACGCAGGAGGCGTGAATCTGAACCAATCCACGTCGAGATAACCCGTGCCGGGTTGCAGGTTGTAACAGAAAATCGCAAATTGCTCGCCTTGGAACGTCCCCGTGTACCAGTCGTATGCGATGTTGAATTGGCCGCCCAGTTGCGTCCAGGTTATGCCGTCGGCGCTGTAGAGCACGGTTCCTTTGCTCTTGATAAAATCCATGCCCAGCCGCAGAAAGATGGTCGTGTTCGTGTACGGCGCGGTGGTGACAGTTGTGTTGATCAGGTTGTTTTTGGTGCTGTCGGTTGACACAATCAGGTTCTGGCTCAAAGTGTAGTTGCCGGGGCTGTTGCACGTGACGGCAATAGTGCCATTGATCTTCCCAAGTGCGCCAAGGCCGCAAATATCGCCGGACTGTAGATTGCTCAAATCGAATTTAACTTCGGCGCCGCTCCATGGCCCCTGGCCTTTTTGGATGAGCGAGTTTCGCGCATACCAGAAGTTCGTTGCGCCCGTCGGATGCAGCCGCAGGAAACCGGGTCGGGCGGTCAATGACCAGCGCGTGTTGTCCGGGTTGTGATTCCACTGCCATTGCAGACCGAGCGTCGGAGACGAGAAATCGTCCGAAGTCGGAATCTGGTACGCCGGTTTTCCGACAATCGGCATAGGCGCAGTGGCCGGAACCCGCCCGGGCGCGTTCGTCAGGCCCCAGACCGGCCAGTTGTTCGACCAAATAATGGGACTGATGTAAGTCATCCGGCCGATGGTGCCGCTGTCCTTCATGACAAATCCATAATCAGTGCCGTCCGGCATATCCACGATGGCGCCCTGGTGTCCCCCATGCGCGTCATCCAACATTTTCATGAATATGTAAGGGCCAAAAAGGTTCGTTGCGCGCGAACAGTAGAGTGACGCGGTCCCCGGCTGCGCGTTGAAAATGTAATAATAGTTGCCGCGCTTGACCACATGAGAGCCTTCAAGTCCCAAATTATTAGTTATGGTGGTGGATGCGACGACCTGGGAAAAAGTGGAGTTCAAGGTCAGAAACGTGGTATTGTTTTGCCAGCCGCCAGCAGTGGCGATGTAGCCCGTGCCGTTGGTTTCAATGTAGAGTCCCGGGTCAAATGCGCTGGTGTTGAGCAGATGAGACTGCCACGGCCCGGCAATGTTTGTGGAATAATAAATAGTGGTGTTTTGGCCATTCGGCGTCTCCACGCAATAGAACGTTCCGTTGTAATACCGCAAGCTCGACGCAAAAACACCGTTGCCATAGTTTTGGACGCCGTTTGTGATGTTATACTTTGGGCTGCCAGTTAGTTGTGAAATGAGATGCGTGACAATTTCCCAATGCACCAGGTCCTGTGAATGCAAAATGGTCAGTCCCGGCACATCAATGAAAGTGGTCGTGGAAAAGTAAAAGTCGTTGCCGACGCGAATGATGTCCGGATCGGGATAGTCCGCATAAAGCGGCGGATTGGTGAACGTGCCATCGCCGTCGTCCGATTGCCATGCGGGCGCGTTGGTGATGCAGAATCCGAGCGTGCAGAGCACGGCGGAGGTGGTGGCTATGAGTTTGATGATCTTGTTTATCATTAGCGTCCTTTGAATTATATCACAGTTTGTTGCTTCGAGAAAACGGAAAAGATTTGATGCGGATGAAACGGGCGCACTTTGACAGTACCACCGGAACGGCGGATTTATCCCGCAGCAACCACGCGCAGCTTGCCCTCCCTGCAAGATGAATCCGGCGTTCCGCATGGGTACAGATCGTTGACTTGGTGGTACTGTCAAATTGCGTCCGGCGAAACCTCAGGGAGTCCGCCTGACATGCAGGCCGATAACCGCGCCGGTGAAATGTATCCCGCCGCCCGCATAAATGCTGATGGTTTGGAGCGTGCAGTTGGTCCCGGTGACCGTAAAGGTTTGGGCGTAATTGGTGCAACCGCCCGCGCCGGTGAAACTTTCGCCCGTGGAAGCCTGGCTGGCCGGATTGGTCACTATGCGGATGATCGGATTTCCCGGCCAACTGGTCGCCCCCGGAGAAACGTTCTCCGTAACGATGACGCCCGCATTGCAGCAAAGGGCTGCGAACAAAGAACAAAACTGGACCAATGATGAACCGAAAGATGAATCTAACTACACGCATGTAGTATTATAAGCTTTTTCTGCGGGTCAGGAATGAGTAAGCATACTTAAGAAACGAATGGGCGTATCCGTGCACTGCCCCCGTTTTCTCCCTCTCCGCCCCCAAGGGAGGAGAGGGTCGGGGTGAGGAGGCCAATATGTTTACACGCTTGAACCCCTCTCCCCGCTCGGGCGGGGAGAGGGAGACAGGGGCAGTGTCAAGTTGCGCCCAAAGAAATGCGCGCCTCGAAATCCGCTGCGTCAAATCCGACATAGCTTGCCTGCGCTTCCCTTTCAGTTCAAAAAAACCGCGCGGCAGTTGATTGCCGCGCGGAGCATTGATTGAACTATTCGGAATGTGAACTTCGGTTTTCTCGAAGCCGTCATGGCTTCCGAATTAGGCCCGACGATACCGGCGCCAGCCGGCAAAAAGGCCGAGGCCTCCCAGGATCATGGCGAACGTGCTCGGTTCGGGAACCATGGTAACCTGAACATTGTCCACAAGCAGCGTTTCGGGGCTAGCAGTCATATTGTTACCGAAGGCGACCACGCCAATCCCAAAAGCAAGGTTGGCGGAGGTCGGATTCAGAGATCCAGTAAAAGTGCCCAGATTATATGAATAGTGTTGGTATCCCGACCNNCCGCCGTTCTGGACGCTAATCTGTAGTCCTCCATAGCCAGTTGATATATCAACGCCTTGGATTGCTAAATCGAATGACAGGATGTAGTCGGCCAAAGTCGCGCTGGTGTTGCCGCTGGCCGCATATGTTGGAGTACCCGATTGGAAGTTTACACTGAGCCCGCTGACGGGGTTGAATGTCACTTCCATTGCGTTACCAGCTCCCCCATCTCCAGGAGTGACGATGCTGGTTGCCTCGGGCAGACCACTACCACCAGCAAAGTCGGTAGTCGTGCCATACGTGCCTAACGCTAGGGAATCGAAGTTTTGTGACCAGACGACTTGCGCATGGCTCGTCACGGTCAAACCGCTCAACGCGGCGACCACGGATATCATTCTGATTATTTGTTTCATATTTTTTGTTGGTTTTAATTTAGTTTCTGATACGCACTGCAGGCTAGTGCTACTTGGCTAAATGGTTAAAACAGCGCATCAATGGCGAGATGATAGCCCTCCGTGTAAAATTGGTCAATAAGCACAAATACTCATGGCAGCGCAGACGCATGGAATGAGTAGATATACTCACTCAACAATAACAGCGGCATCACCGAAAAGTCAGTTTGACTGGGGGCCACGACCGCAAGAAAACTGGCATTTTTGGGTTTCATTGCCCGGTTTTTCGGCAAAAACCAAGACTAGAAGTTAGGGTTTCTATCAATCCGCCAAAACTTACGGCTAGGAATCCGCTTGCTCCAACCCGCCAATGTGATACGAATGTTGCGCCAACGAACCGCCCGTTTTGAATGTCGTCCGATGTGAATGAATTTATGTTTCAGCCCTCCACACGTCACCGACTTCAGTCGCCAAGGCGGTTCAGCTTCATCAAAATGCGAATGCTCGCGAAATCAATCGTCCTGCTTTTGTCGGTGGCCAGCGCGCTGGTGTGCGGAGCCGAGGGCTTTCCGTCTCGCCAGAGCGAAGCCAACTTGGCCGCGAAGTCTGGTCATTGCGTGATGAGCGTGGCGCAATTCAGGACCCTCTCCGACGTGGATTACCTTGCCGGGTGCGATTTTCATCTGACCGGCGTGGTTACTTTGGTGGATACGAATCGCGATTTGGTGGTGCTGCAAGACGCAACCGGAGCCGTGGCCCTGAACTTTCGCGTCGAAGATCAGAAGTTGCAGGTTGGGCAGCTCGTTACTTTAGATGGCACCAACTGTTGTCCCTATTTTACGGGTTTCCCGGATTATCCCTATCGCCCCTCGGGTTGGGACATACGGAAGTCATTCGAGGCGCCGATGAATTGGAGCTTGTATTACCTGACCCGGATGCGGGGCTACCTGCACTCGCCCACCACCGGACAGTACACCTTTTGGATCGCCAGCGACAATTCCTCAGAATTATGGTTGAGCCTGGATGCCGACCCGTCCAAGGCCAGGACGATCGCTTCTATCCCGCGTTTCAGTTGGGTGGACCCATACGAGTGGACGCACTATCCTTCGCAACGTTCACAACCGATTCTGCTCAAGGCTGGCGAGACTTACTACATTGAGGCGCTGCAAGAGCAAACGACCGGTGGAGATCATCTCTCAGTCGCCTGGCAAGGGCCTGGGCTGAGCCAATCCGTCATCAATGGCCGTTACCTCAATCCATGGAGCGAAGGCCGCGGGCCAACGGAAGCTGCAACCAATGGCATTCTGCGCGAATACTGGACCAACTACTCCGCCGGCGATTTGACCGGCGTGGGCGGAGGGCGCCGGTTCGAATCGGCGTTGACCGTAAAGGAAGTTCGGGCGAGCATCCATGGACCAGGACAATTGCCGAAGCCTGACCGGATTGCCCTGAATCAACAATTGCTGGCGAAGGATAACTATCGCTGGGTGGAAGTGGAAGGGTTGGTGAAGTTCACGGGAGCAGACGGAGATGTGGCTTTCCTGGAGCTCTCCGATGGGCAAGCACAGGCGCAGGTGCGCGCGTTACACTGGAGCCCGGAGATGTCGAGACGCATAAGCAATGTTCCCGTCCGAATCGAGGGGGTTTGTGAGGGGGTATATGATCAAAAGGGAACGATGGCACCGGGGCTGATCTGGGTCTCGGCAGAAAACAGCATTTCGTTCATTGAGGCTGGGACGACAAATGCAGTCACCTCGGCAAGGGATCAGCCCATCCCGTCAATGACTACAACCAACCCGGCCATGCAGGGCTTCTATGCAACTCGCGGCGTGGTGACTTTCAATGATCAGGTCTTCGGAACCGACTACATCTTCGTTCAAGCGGACGCCGCAGTCGTGCGCGTTACTCTGGATGATCACACTTTAAAGAGCCATTTGACGATGGGGCAATGGGTTGATCTCGGCGGTGCGCTGGAACCGGGTAAATATCTTCCGGTGTTGACTCCATTGGTCATCACCGAACTCGGATGGCATTCCATGCCTTTGCCTATCGCTGCATCCCTCGGCTCGCCGGTCCCGGCAAACCAGGCGGGCGAGTGGAGCGAACTTGAAGGCGTGGTGCATTCGGTGAACACCAACGGAACACTCTCTATCGCGGGGAAAGATGGCCTAGCCTATCTCTGGTTGGGCCAGACGCCCTCCGATTCCCTGGCCCGTTACGTGGATGCGAAATTGCGCGCACGAGGCGTGCTGATGCTGCACATGCTGGATGCGCCGGTGTTGCTCATCCCGTCTCGCAATTTTGTTGATGTGGAGGAGGCGGCGCCGGAGGATCCCTATGGCACACCCAGACGACCAATTGCCGACCTGCTTTCGGAGGGCATGGAATCTTCGTGGTCCCACCGGGTGCGGGTGTTGGGCGAGGTAACCTATCGGGACGCTCAATCATTTTTCGTTCAGGATACTTCAGGTGGCATCCGTGTGCGAACCTCCGGCCAGCCTGCCGTGGAAGTAGGGCAGACGGTTGAGGTGCTCGCATTTCCAGCGCAGAACGGTTTCGTCCACTCCTTGGCCGAAGCTCTGGTCCGTTCGGCCAAGCCGGTCGAGAGTATCCGGTCCAAGAACTTGGATTTGAGCGAGGCGTTATCTTCCAAGCAGAGCGGTACCCTGGTTAATGTCAGTGTTACGCTGCTGGCCCGAAAGACTAATGGAATAAATCAAGTGCTGGAGCTTCAGGAACAACAGCGCGTATTCGTTGCAACCCTGGCAACCGGCCAAGGCAACTTGTCGGACTTGGCCCCGGGAAGCCGACTCCGGGTCACCGGAGTGTGTGACGACGAAACGGCGGCAGCATCGCTGGTTGGCGAAAAACCTTCGAGAGCACAATTCCTGGCTTCGCTCAACATCTTGTTGCGCCGCCCGCAAGATGTGGTGGTGCTCAACGGTCCTCCGTGGTGGACCTGGAGAAAAACCGCAACGTTGGTGGGGATGTTGCTGACGATATTGGTCGTAACGTTGTTATGGGTTCACCTGTTGCACCGGCGATTGGAGCGACAACAGGCCGCTCAACTCGCTTTTTCGCGGCGAGTTCTGGAGCGGCTGGAAGATGAACGGCGTCGAATTGCAGTCAACTTGCACGATAGTTTGGGACAAACACTGCTGGTAATCAAAAACCACGCCATTCTGGCAATCCAACGTCCCCCGGAAGAACAGGGATTGCGACACCGTTTGGATGAGATTTCCGGCGCTACGTCCCAAGCTATTGAGGAAGTGCGCCGGATTACTCATGGCTTGCGGCCTTACCAGTTGGATCGCTTGGGGCTGACCCAAGCGCTTCGCGCCTCGGTCAGTCGGGCCTCCGAGAACAGTTCGATTCTATTCGCCAGCCGAGTGGAAGCCATAGACGGCCTGTTCGACAAAGACGCTGAAATCCATGTTTATCGAATTGTGCAAGAAGCCATCACGAACGTAGTCAAGCATTCTGCGGCCACGGAAGCGGCCGTAGTAATCAAGAAACGGACAACGGTCGTTTCACTTTCAATCCGAGACAATGGCCGCGGGTTCAATCCGGAGAAACCATCCTCCCAACCGCACGACCTCGGTTACGGACTCAGCGGCATTGCCGAGCGGGTGCGCATTCTTGGGGGAACTTTAGCGATTGAATCCCGACCGGGTGAAGGCACCAGTTTGACGGTCGAAGTTCCATTCCCCATTTCGAAAATATGAAACAGGAAGTAACAGTGCTGATCGTAGATGATCATCCGCTCCTCCGTTACGGGCTGCGCGATGTCATCGCGCACAACTCACGCTTCAAGATTGTCGGCGAAGCGTCCGATGGAGAAGAGGCGCTGCGGCAGATGGCCTGCCTGAAACCCCAAATCGCGGTTCTGGACATCGACATGCCCCGTATGAATGGCCTGGAAACGATTCGAGCGGTTCGACAGCTGCCGTTCCCGGTCAAGGTGATAATACTGACGATGTATAACGAAGAGGACATGTTCAACGCCGCGATGGATTCAGGGGCGAAGGCCTATGTTTTGAAAGAGAACGCCGCGAACGATATCCTGATTGCGCTTGAGAAGGTGGATCGCGGCGAAAGTTTTGTGAGTGCCTTGATGCTGAAGGCCGGACAACGCCGGAGTGATCGAGTGCGGGAATTGCTTTTGAGCAAACCGCAAATCGAGTCGCTGACACCAGCAGAGCGCCGCATCCTCAAGCTTGTGGGCGAGGATTACACCAGCAAAGAAATCGCCGGCCTCCTCAATTTGAGCGTCAGAACCGTGGACAACCACCGGCAGCACATCTGCGATAAATTAAAATTGCACGGAACGCACAGTTTGTTGAAATTCGCCTTCGATAACAGCGCCTATCTCTAGCGCAGAATGGCGAAAACCTACCATTGTTGGCAGCTATTTGGAATAATGGCTAACAGATCAAGTGGAAACCTGGGGGATTAATAGTGACACAATCTGCTTGAATACCCTGTAAAATCAGGCAGAATGTCCCGGTTGTCCGCCTCCAAAGGCGCTCGATTCCGACCCTCGCCTTCAACTCATCAGTTGCAATAGCCGATACGTTACTAGCTTTTTGCTCTAGTACGTCTGCCGAAAAGCAGGTCCATCACGTTTTTAGAAAATCTTCTTTCTGTGAAACATCTTGCCATCGCATTTTGTCATGGCATCATTGAAAACGTTGACGGTATTCAATATCGTCCTCATGCTAAAGCCGCTGGTTCTTTTTTTGATCAAGAGTGGTTTTAGAAAAAGTGTATTGCTTATTTTTTTGGGGTTTTTTGTGCATCTGGGTGCAATGGAGGGGTACAATGGAAGGTTTGAGCAAAACACACTTTGTAAGTTGTTGATTATCAGGCCCACGTGGCGGAATTGGCAGACGCGCTAGATTCAGGTTCTTTTCACTCCTCTTAGACTCATCTGTACATGCTTGGAAATCCATGGTCTAGCGTGCCAGATCAAAAAAACAAAATGGCCCTGTTTGGACGGTTTTGGCCCTGTATTTAAGCGCGCGGGGTGCAATACGGGGTGCAATGGAGATTTCTCAGTTTTTTGACGTTGGTTCGAACCCTCGCCTCCGATGTTTTGGAGCATGGTTTCGAGATTACCAAGACCACCCCTGAGTTTATTAAGCGTAGCCAAGAATTAGGTATTCCACCGGAATCACTGGCCAATATCAAGGCCACCGCCGACGCTTGAACGCCTCACGAAACGCCGTCCTGCTTTCAATCGTTTCCGACCGCGCATTGATAAGCGCGTTGCCGACACTTTCATCCTTTGCCCAGGACGGAATCAGCCCCCACCGCATCAGCTTCACCGTCGGCTGGTTGTGATCGTGGAAAATCACCGGGGCCATTTGCGTCGGCGCGATGTTATAGCGCGGCGCAAAGAACGGCACCCGCGCCATGACGACGCCCATCAGTTTGATCAGCTCGCCAAAATCCTTCGCCGCCGTATATCGCCCGCACATGCCCCAACAGTATCACACCACCTGGACAATCCGCAGGCAACAATTTCAGCTGTGCGATACGCCGCAAATTTATTTTGTGCCTCCCTCGACATGTGAGCCTGCGGGTGATTCGATCTGAAGCAACTTGGTTTCCAGTTGGCCGATACGGTGACTGGAATCAATCAGCCGCTCGATATAATCACGCTGTTCCTGTTGCAGTTGTTCGATAAAATTGTCCTTCATGCCAATGACCTGATCTTTCACCCGGTTGGTGATTTCTAAGTCCCGGATTTGCAGTTCCAGTTCCCTGGCATGTGCCGGTTCATCCACTCCCGCAAATCGTCTGGCTACTGCATCATTCGGAACGCTTCCGACGGGCTCGGAAGGCTCATTGATTTTCGCGGCCTTGGCCTTTTCCTCCGCTATCGCCTGTTCGACGCTCTGCGGCGTGATGAAATACTTCCGTTCGTTCGGATCGAAATAGCTGTCCAGACGGGCAATTCCTGTTTTGTTCGGTTGGCACCAGTTGACGATGCTCCGTTCCGTCCGCGCCACACCCGCCGTTTCAAACATCCGGGCCGCTTCCCGCACCGTCAATGTGTGGTTTTCCTTGCGTTCCGAAGCTTTCGGAACGTTTCCGAAACGTGCGGAATCATTCCGAACCTTTCCGAATGATTCGGAAGCCTTCGGAACTGTGCGGAAGCTTTCCGAATCGTTCTGCACGTATCCGGACTCTGTCGCATTTTGGGAATCGTTTGTTTGTTTGTGATCCATGAAGAATTTTAAGAAGGGAAGTGAGCTGGTTATCCACAGGGCGAATCCACCTCACTTATGGGATAATCATACCACACATGAAAGCCATCGGGGAAATCCTCAAGGAGAAGAACCTGCAACTGGACACGGTCAATCCTGTGTTACAAAACGGCTTTACCCAGGTCCCGAATTTCATCCTAAAAGACCCAAATATCTCCGTTGGTGCCAAGGTCGCCTACGCCATGTTTTTGAGCTATGCCTGGCACAACGATTCGTGCTTTCCGGGACAGGACCGGCTGGCGGAGGATAGGGTCGGCTCACATTGCGCCATGTTCAGCGCGGGCTGTCACCTTGCGTGCAGTTTCTTCCGAACAATCCCCCACCAATTTAGCCACAGCATTTCTGGTTTCCGAAGTGCCGAATAATTTGGCCACACACGCCAGCGCACCAGCGCTGGGTGCAACGCAACCCGCCGGCCTGGACCAGTCGGCACAACCAATGGAGTTCGCATGAGACCTGTTCTTAATGGCGACACTGTTCCGACAGGAACCTGGTGCAGATAATTAAAATCGCCCAAGCAAACGGGACAACAACATAACCAAACAAACGCGCCGGGGCTTAAGACCCGGCGCACCTTCAACCAAAACAATATTATGACAACAGATATTTACAAAACAAAACTTGGAACAAGATTTCGCTTTGGCTTTGAACTAAGGGAAAAAGACGGAGAAAAAAACTTTGTCGCTCTAATTCTCGATCAGCCGAGCTACGGCGACCGTGACAGCAACATCCATATTACACATCGAATCAACGAAGGTGATGACCACCTCGTTTGTTGGGTAGGGCCGGTTCCAACTTTGGAAGACGCCAAAATTGTTGCTGCTTTGTGGTCGGATTTTACAGAGCGCTACATCTTAACTGGCGAGCCATTCCCCTGAAACCAAAAATCATTCCCCCTATGAAAATAAAACATATTCCCATCTTTTCGCTCGCCGTTTTCGAGTCTATCCGCAAAACCATCGGTAAACTACCACCAGAATCCGGCGGGATGCTTTGCGGGGATCCGAAAAATGACTCCATCACCTATTTTTATTTCGACCGGGAAGCCGAATGCTCCTCAGTTGGATATTCGCCCGACGCAATCACGCTCAACAGACTGCTTAAAAAACTCAACGACGAAGGGTTAAGGTTGAAAGGATTTATTCACTCTCACCCGCCTGGTTTCGATTCGCCTAGCGGGGGCGACAAATTTTATGCCGGTAAATTTTTTGCTGCCAACCCTGATTTGCCGCGCCTCGTCATCCCCATCGTTGATTCCGTTGCGACTGACCGCCCATTTCAAATGCGGGTGTTTATTGCCACGCGCCACAGCGACGAGGTTGAGACCAGGCGCGTCCCGCTTCGTGTGATCGAAATGGAGGTGGGCATCCCGGAAATTGCGCCGCCCGCAGCGACCTCAGCAACTAAAGAAATCACACAATCACCGGAAAAAATATGAACTCTGAATCCACCACTGCGCCATCGAAGATTGATCCCGAGCTGTTCAGCCGGGTTGCCAACGCCTACGACCTAAAATTACTCGCCGAATCCAGGGAGGTCAGAATTGGAGTCGGCAGCTCAAACCGGTCGCTGGAGGATGCGGCCCGCGCCGGCTGCGGCCAGTTTGTCCTAATCGACAACGGCCGGGTCGAACGTTGCAACTTGGCGACCTGACCCGGCGCATCGGTGCCTTTACCGACACACGCGTCATCATTCCTTAAGTCAAAATCCCGAATATGTATACACTCATTCAGGCGGCTAAAAAGCCGCGTTTATTTGGCCAAACAAGGCTACCCCGCCGTGGCCACAGCGGGGGTTGTAAAAAAATTCCCATCGATCCGTTCAGAATGGGGCGCAAAAAGACGGTTAAATTCCGGGTGAATGATGCCGAACATGCGGCGCTTACCGAAATGGGAAAGGCCGTCGGCGGCATTTCCGCCCTGATTCGTCGCCACCTGCTCAAACATGGCGACAAAGAGACGCGCTGGGAGGCGCTGCGCGAACTGGCACGCCTTGCCCGTAATTTAAGTTTCATCGCCCGCGAGACGAAACATTTTCCGGCCGGCCGGGCGGTCGAGATTCTGGCCTGGCTCATCGCCATTGACCGTCAACTGAACGAGGCAATCCAACGCCTCGGCAAACCCCTAAAAAAATGTTGATCGGGTTTTCCAGCCGCGGAACCGGCAGCGCGGGACGCGCCATTGAATATCTCACCGCTAAGACGGTTAACACCCGCACCATGCTGGCGAAGGCCGGCGCCGCCCCGGTCGGTTATCTGACCAGCAAGAGCGGCAAGAAAGGCGTCCGCCGTGAACCGACTCCAGTGGTCGTGCGCGGCGACCCCGACCGGATCAGGGCGGTCATTGATTCCATCAAATTCAAAAATAAATACAC